>NZ_JBHMQU010000023.1:0-102324 GCF_042435015.1 Paracoccus panacisoli
CGGGGGACCGACCCGGCGCGGGGGCGACGGGGCGGCGGGCGGGGGCGAGAGGCGGGGTCATTCGATCCGAGGGCACGCGAGGGGAAGGGGTCAGGGTCAGCCGCGCGGCCGCGCCGGGGTGCCGGCCGCAGGCGCCGCGCCCATCGCCGTGGGCGCCACGGCGCTGGCGCGCGAGGCGGCGAGGGTCTGACGCAGCTCGGCCTCCATCTTCTGGAGGTCCATCTCGGCGGCGGCGCGGCGGGCCTTGCCCTCGTCGGCGATGCGCAGGCTGTCCTCGATGGTGGCGATCAGCTCGGCGTTGGCGGTGCGGACCGATTCGATGTCGAACACCCCCCGCTCCATCTCGGTGCGGATGCGGACGTTGGCCTCGCGCAGGTTTTTGGCGTTCGCGGTCAGCAACTCGTTGGTCAGGTCGGTCGCCTGCTTGACCGCACCCGCGGCCTGCGCGCCGCGCTGGATGGTGACCGCCTGGGCGAGCTGAGTCTCCCAAAGGGGCACGGTATTCACCAGCGTCGAGGAAATCTTCGTGACCAGCGACTTGTCGTTCTCCTGCACCAGCCGGATCGAGGGCAGCGACTGCATCGTGACCTGGCGGGTCAGCTTGAGGTCGTGGACCCGCCGCTCGAGATCGTCACGCAGCGCGCGCAGGTCGCGCAGTTGCTGGGCCGCGATCACGTCGCCGTCGGTGGCGTCGGCGGCGACCTTGCGCTCGGTCGCCGGGATGGTCTCGGCGTCGAGCTCGCGCAGCTTTTCCTCGCCCGCGGCGATGTAGAGGGCGAGCTCGTCGTAGAAGTCGAGCGTGCGCTCGTAGAGCACGTCCAGCGACTTGATGTCCTTCAACAGCCGGTGCTGGTGGGTGTCGAGGTCGGCGGTGATGCGGTCGATCTGGCCCTGCACCTGCTCGTAGTTGGCCACGAACTTGGCGAAGGGCGCGGCGCGGCCGGTCAGGCGTTCCCACCACGAGCGCTCGCGCCGGACGTCGAGTTCCGAGATCGAGAAGCCGCGGATGGTCGAGACGATGTCGCGCAGGCTGTCGCCGGCCGGGCCCACGTCCTTGTTCTTGACGTCGGCCAGCATGGACTGGCTGATTTCCTGCAGGCCCGACTGGGCACGGCTGCCGAAATGCACGATCGAGGTCGTGTCGGAAAGGTCGATCTCGGCCATGCGGCGGCGGATTTCCTCGGCCACCGGGGGGGCGGCTTCGGCCAGCGGGGCCACGGGCGGGGCGGGTTCGGGCAGGACCACGGCGGTCACGGCCTCGAGTTCGGGCAGCGCAGCCTCGGCGCGGGCTTGGGTCTGGGTGCTCATCGGGGGTCCCCTTGTGGCCGGTTCGAGGGCTGGGCGGCGGGCGAAGCTGCGGGCTGCCGCGGGCCGAAGTATCGCGCGATCAACAGGATATGGCCAGTAAAGTTCCGCGCCCTCGGCCCCGGCCGGCGGGGGGCGGGGGCGATCACGCGGTTGTGCGCGGTCGGGCGGCGGTGCCACCCGGCGGCTGGCGCGCGTTGCGCGGGCGGGGCGGCCTGTGTATGGAGCGTCGTTGCACGATTGGTGGAAGGAACATCATGCGCAGGGTCGTCGTCACCGGGCTGGGGATGGTCACGCCGCTGGCGTGCGGGGTCGAGGAAACATGGTCGCGGCTGCTCGAGGGCCAGTCGGGGGCGGGGCCGATCACCCGCTTCGACGCCGCGAACGTGGTCACGACCTACGCCTGCGAGATCCCGTTCGGCGACGGCGCGGACGGCAGCTTCAACCCCGACGACTGGATGGAGCCGAAGGACCGCCGCAAGGTGGACGATTTCATCCTCTACGGCATGGCCGCGGCGACGCAGGCGGTGGCCGACAGCGGCTGGACCCCTGACACCGACGAGGCGCGCGAGCGGACCGGGGTCATGATCGGCTCGGGCATCGGCGGGCTGACCTCGATCGCCGAGACCGCCGTGTTGATCAAGGAGCGCGGCCCCAAGCGGGTGTCGCCGTTCTTCATTCCGGGCGCGCTGATCAACCTTGTGAGCGGGCAGGTCTCGATCCGCTTCGGCTTCAAGGGGCCGAACCATGCGGTGGTGACGGCGTGCTCGACCGGCGCCCATGCCATCGGCGACGCGGCGCGGCTGATCGCGCTGGGGGATGCCGACGTGATGGTGGCGGGCGGCGCCGAGGCGCCGATCAGCGAGATCGGCATCGCCGGGTTCAACGCCTGCAAGGCGCTGTCCACCAAGCGCGCGGACGACCCCAAGGCGGCGAGCCGCCCGTGGGACGCCGACCGCGACGGGTTCGTCATGGGCGAGGGGGCGGGCGTCGTCGTGCTGGAGGAATATGAGCACGCCAAGGCCCGCGGCGCGAAGATCTATGCCGAGGTTCTGGGCTACGGGCTCTCGGGCGACGCCTATCACATCACCGCGCCGAGCGAGGACGGGGATGGCGGGTTCCGGTCGATGTCGGCGGCGCTGAAGCGTGCCGGGCTCGGGCCGGAGGCGCTCGACTACATCAACGCGCATGGGACGAGCACCATGGCCGACGTGATCGAGCTGGGCGCGGTCGAGCGGCTGCTCGGCGATCATGCGCGCAACGTCACCATGTCCTCGACGAAATCCTCGATCGGGCATCTGCTCGGTGCGGCGGGCGCGGTCGAGGCGATCTTCTGCATCCTCGCCATCCGCGACCAGATCGCGCCGCCGACGATCAACCTGGACGATCCGGTGCAGGAGACGCCGATCGACCTCGCCGCCAACGCCGCCGTGCGGCGCAGGATCGACGTGACGCTGTCCAACAGCTTCGGCTTCGGCGGCACCAACGCGAGCCTCGTCATCGGCAAGGTGCGCGACTGATGTGGCGGGCCATCGCCTCGAACGCGCTGACGCTGCTGGTCGTGCTGCTGGTCGGCGTCGCCGTGGCGGTGGCGTGGGGGCGCAACGCCTATGTCGCGCCGGGGCCGAGCGCGGCCGCGCAGTGCATCGAGATCCCGCAGGGCGCCAAGCTCGACGCGGTGAGCAAGCAGCTGGGGGCGCAGGGGGCGATCAGCTCGCCCTATATCCTGCGCACCGGGGCGGATTACGCGGGCAAGGCGGGGCAGCTGAAATACGGCAGTTACCTCGTGCCGCCGCACGCCAGCATGGCGGAGATCGTGGACACGATCACCGCCGGCGGCCCCTCGACCTGCGGGACCGAGGTGATCTTTCGGGTCGGCGTGCGCGAGAACGCGGTGGTGCTGCGCGACCTGAACCCCGCGAGCGGTCGCTATGAGGACCGGGTGAAATACGACCCGGCGAAGGAGCAGGCGCCCGAGGCCATCGTGCAGGCCGAGGCCAAGCCCGGCGCCCGCCTGCGGGTCGCGGTGGCCGAGGGCACCACGGTCTGGCAGGTGGTCGAGGGGCTGAAGCTCGCCGGTTTCCTCGACGGGGCGACGGGTCCGCTGCCGCCCGAGGGGGCGCTGGCGCCGGACACCTATGAGGTCAACCGCGGCGGCAACCGGCGCGAGCTGATCGACCGGATGCGCGCGGCGCAGCAGGCGATCCTGACCCGCGCGTGGGAGGCGCGGCCGTTCGGCCTGCCCTACAAGACCCCCGAGGAGGCGCTGACCATGGCCTCGATCGTGGAGAAGGAGACCGGGGTTCCCGACGAGCGGCGCACGGTCGCCGCGGTGTTCGTCAACCGGATGCGCGAGGGGATGCGGCTGCAGACCGACCCGACGGTGATCTATGGCGTCACCGGCGGCAAGGAGGTGCTCGACCGCGGGCTGCGGCGGTCCGAGCTGAACCGCAAGACGCCCTACAACACCTATCAGATCGACGGGCTGCCGCCGACGCCGATCGCCAACCCCGGACGGGCGGCGATCGAGGCGGCGCTGGCGCCTGACGAGTCGCCCTATCTGTATTTCGTCGCCGACGGCTCGGGCGGGCACGCCTTTGCCCGGACGCTGGCCGAGCACGAGGCGAACGTGGCCCGCTGGCGCGAGATCGAGCGGGCGCAGGGGGCGGATACGGAAAGCCCGGTGCAGACGGACTGACCTGCGTTCTGCGCTGGGCGGGGTGTCTGGGGCGAATCGTCGGGTTGGGGATTGGGGCCGGAAAGAGGGCCCGAGTCGGGGCGGGTTTGGCCCGCTGCGCGGCGGAAAGCGCAGGGTGTTGCGGCCGGGACGCTGGGGCGTTGCGTGCCGCAAGTGTCTGATTTGTAATATGGAAATCAAGAAGCTCGGCGCCCGGACCGGCGTTGCGGATTGACTTTGCGCACGGTCCCGGATACACATTCGACATGCTGGGAGAGATGGGCAAGCGGCCGGGGCGATGAGCCCGCGGGCCGCTTTTTCGTTTCTCGCTCGTGCGGACAGGCACCGAGGGGCAGGGCATCACCATATGGACATGAGGCACGACACCGGGCGCGAGCCGCCCGGCGCAGGACCGTTCGTCGCCGGGGGTGAGGGCGAGGGACTGGACGCACGGTTGAGCGGCGGGCCTCTGGCCCCCGAGGTGGCGATCGACGTGGCGGGGGACATCTTCCGCGAGGTCGCCGAGGAGCTGCACAAGCTGCGCATCGGCATCCGACGCGGCGAGGTGGAGCAGGCGGACAAGACGGGCAAGGCGGTGCGCGACCTCAGGGTGGCGACCGCGCTCGTGCTGGAGGAAAGGACGCGCGTTGACAAACTTCGCAAGGACATTGCCGGAGACGTCGGGCCGGGCACGCTCGACCTCGACGCCGCACGCGACGAGATCGGGCGCCGCCTGGCTTGCCTGCGCCGAGCCGGAGGAGGTTGATGCCTTCATCGCGGGGCTCTCGGACAACGCGCTGGCGAGCCTGCCATGGCTGTTCGAATTCTGGGCGCTGCCGCATCAGCTGCCGCCCGAAGGGGACTGGAAGTCCTGGGTGATCATGGGCGGGCGGGGCGCGGGCAAGACCCGCGCCGGGTCCGAGTGGGTGCGCGCGCAGGTCGAGGGTCCTGTGCCCGAGGCGCCGGGTCGGGCGCGCCGGGTGGCGCTGGTGGCCGAGACCTTCGATCAGGGGCGCGACGTGATGGTGATGGGGGACTCGGGCATCCTCGCCTGTTCGCCCCCCGACCGGCGGCCGGTGTGGGAGGCGGGGCGGCGTCGCCTCGTCTGGCCGAACGGGGCGACCGCGACGGTCTATTCGGCGCACGAGCCCGAGGCGCTGCGCGGGCCGCAGTTCGACGCGGCCTGGGTCGACGAGCTGGCCAAGTGGAAGAAGGCCGAGGACGCCTGGGACATGCTGCAGTTCGCGCTGCGGCTGGGCGAGAACCCGCAACAGGTGGTCACGACCACGCCGCGCAACGTCGGCGTGCTCAAGACGATCCTGCGCAACCCCTCGACGGTGGTGACGCACGCGCCGACGGACGCCAACCGGGCCTATCTGGCCGAGAGTTTCCTGACCGAGGTGCAGGCGCGCTATGCCGGCACGCGGCTCGGGCGGCAGGAGCTGGAGGGCGTGCTGCTCGACGATGTCGAGGGGGCGCTGTGGACGACGGCGATGCTCGAGGGCTGCCGGGTGGACGCGGCGCCGAAGCTCGACCGGATCGTGGTGGCGGTGGACCCGGCGGTGACGGGCGGCGCGGGCAGCGACGAGTGCGGGATCGTGGTCGCAGGTGTCCAGTGCGAGGGGCCGCCGCAGGACTGGCGGGCGGTCGTGCTTGAGGATGCGAGCGTGCGGGGCGGGCCGACGGACTGGGCGCGGGCCGCCATCGCCGCGATGGAACGGCACGGGGCCGAGCGGCTGGTGGCCGAGGTCAACCAGGGCGGCGATCTGGTCGAGAGCGTGATCCGGCAGGTCGATCCGCTGGTGCCGTTCCGCGGCCTCCGGGCCGGGCGCGGCAAGGGCCTGCGGGCCGAACCGGTGGCGGCGCTCTACGAGCAGGGGCGCATCAGGCACCTGCGGGGCGGGGGCCTCGGCGCGCTCGAGGACCAGATGTGCCGGATGACCGTCAGGGGCTTCGAGGGGCGCGGCTCGCCCGACCGGCTGGATGCGCTGGTCTGGGCGATCCACGCGCTGATGATCGAGCCGGCGCAGGCGTGGCGGCGGCCTCAGGTGCGGGGGCTGTGAGAGTGCGCTGAACCTCCCTCCTCGGGCTGGACATAAATATCCCGGGGGTCCGGGGGCAGCGCCCCCGGGCGGCACGTGCCGGCGAAACAAGCGAAACAGGGCCGCGGGAGCGCGGCGGGGCCGTCCCGGCGGGGGCGGCTTTTTTCATCGACAGGAGGCACGCATGGCGATGCGGTGGTTCGGGCGGCGCGGGCCGCAGGCTGAAGCGGCGGGGCTCTCGGACAGCGGCGGCGGCGGCGGTTCCGTCCGGGCCGAGGCCGTTCCGGTGGCGCCGGTGGGGGCGCTGGCGTCGCCGGGCGAGTGGAAGTCGAGCGCCGCGCCGTTGGGCGGCGTGGTGGCGCAGGGGCCGTGGCAGGGCGCGGTCGCCCGCGCCGTGGCCGGGATGCGGGACGGGGGCACGCTGACGCGGGCCGGGTTCATCGGCAACCCGGTGGGCTTCCGCGCCGTCAAGCTGATCGCCGAGGCGGCGGCGGCGGTGCCGCTCGTCTGCCAGGACGCGCGGCTGCGCTATGAGGTGCACCCGGTCATCGACCTGCTGCGCCGGCCCAATCCCGGGCAGGGGCGGGCCGAGCTCTTCGAGGCGCTGTTCGGGCAGTTGCTGCTGAGCGGCAACGCCTTCGTCGAGGCGGTGCCGGACGAGGCCGGCGGCGGCGTCTCCGGTCTGCCGGGCGAGCTGCACGTGCTGCGCTCGGACCGGGTGAGCGTGGTGCCGGGGCCGGATGGCTGGCCCATCGGCTACGACTACGCGGTGGGCGGGCGGCGGGTGCGGTTCGACATGACCGGCAGCCCCGACCCGATCTGCCACATCCGCAGCTTCCATCCGCTTGACGATCACTACGGCCTCTCGCCCCTGCAGGCGGCGGCGACGGCGATCGAGGTGCACAGCGCGGCGAGCCAGTGGTCGCGGGCGCTTCTGGAGAACGCGGCGCGGCCCTCGGGGGCGATCGTCTATCGCGGCGGCGACGGGCAGGGGGTGCTGGCGCCTGAGCAGTACGAGCGGCTGGTCGAGGAGATGGAGGCGCATCACCAGGGGGCGCGCAACGCCGGGCGGCCGATGCTGCTGGAAGGCGGGCTCGACTGGAAGCCGATGGGGTTCAGCCCGGCAGACATGGAGTTCCACGAGACCAAGCTGGCCGCGGCCCGCGAGGTGGCGATGGCCTTCGGGGTGCCGCCGATGCTGATCGGCATCCCCGGCGAGGCGACCTATGCCAACTATGCCGAGGCCAACCGGGCCTTCTACCGGCTGACGGTGCTGCCGCTGGCGACGCGGGTGGCGGCGAGCCTCGGGTGGTTCCTCAGCGAGCATCTGGGCGAGGAGGTCGATCTGAAGCCGGACCTCGACCAGATCCCGGCGCTGGCGGCCGAGCGCGACCAGCACTGGGCGCGGGTGGGGGCGGCGAGCTTCCTGACCGATGCCGAGAAGCGGGCGGCGCTGGGCCTGCCGCCGCTGGGGCTGACGGCGCGGGGGGAGGGTTGAGATGGAGGGGTCGAAGTTCATCGACCGGCCCTCGATCTGGCACGAGCAGAAACTCGAGGCGCAGGAGCGGATCATGGCCTTGCAGTTCGGACAGGTGGACCGGCGGCTCGAACGGATCGAGGCGCTGATCGAGGGGCTGGAGCGGCGGCTGTGGATGACGGTGTACGGCGTGGTCGCCGTGATCCTGACGCAGGCCGTGCAGTCGATCTTGCAGTTTGCGCCGAAGGGGGGCTGAGGGGATGCGGATGGACGATCTGGGGCTGGAGCTGAAGTTCGCGGGCGGCGCGCCGGTGCTGACCGAGACCGAGGCGGGCGGCCATGTCATCGAGGGCTATGCGAGCCTCTTCGGGGTTGCCGACCAGGGCGGCGACGTGGTGGCGCCGGGGGCCTATGCGGCGAGCCTCAAGCGGCTGGCGGACACGGGCGACAAGGTGCGGATGCTCTGGCAGCACGACCCGGGCCAGCCGATCGGCATCTGGGACGAGGTGCGCGAGGACGGCCGGGGCCTGTGGGTCAGGGGCCGGCTGCTGCCCGAGGTGGCGCGGGCCCGCGAGGCGTCGGCGCTGGTCGCGGCGGGGGCGATCGACGGGCTGTCGATCGGCTATCGCACCGTCCGGGCCGAGCGCGACGAGACCGGGCGGCGGGTGCTGGCCGAGGTCGAGCTGTGGGAGGTGTCGCTGGTGACCTTCCCGATGCTGCGCGAGGCCAAGGTGGCGGGCAAGTCCGACGACCCCGGCGCGACCGCGGACGAGGCGGCGCTGGTCGAGGCGCTGCGGGCCGCGACCGAGGCGCTGCGCGGGGCGCGGTAGGGCGCGGCCCCTCTTCACGCATGAGGCCCGGGCGGGCCGGGCGGCGGGACGGCGGGGCGGGGGCCCGCGCCGGGCCTGCGGCTGCGGCCCGCCCCCTGGGCAGATGGGTACGGCAGCGGGCGGGGCGCACCCGCGACGCCGGACGGCAGGCGGCCCCCCGACGCAATCGGGGGCCGCCTTTTTCGCGCGGCAACGACGACGAGGAGAGACGGCAATGACCGAGAGGACGGCCCGGGCGGCCGGGGTTCCCGGCGGCACGCCGGACGGCGTGAGCGGGGCGATGGCCGAGTTCGTCAACGAACTCAAAGGCTTTCGCGCTGACATCGAAGAGAAACTGCAAGCACAGGACAAACGCATGACCATGCTGGACCGCAAGACCGCGCTGCGCGGCCGTTCGCCGCTGTCGCACTCGGCCGAGACCGAGGCGCCGCACCAGAAAGCCTTTGCCGCCTATCTGCGGCGCGGCGACGACAGCGCGCTGCGCGGGCTCGCGCTCGAGGAAAAGGCGATGGCGGTGGCGACCGACGGCGGCTATCTGGCCGCGCCCACGATCTCGGACGGGGTGCAGGCGGCGCTGCGGGCGACCGGCTCGCTCAGGGCGCTGGCCAACGTGGTGCAGGTCGAGGGCGGCAGCTACGAGGTGCTGCTCGACAAGTCGGATATCGGCGGGGCCTGGGTCAGCGAGACCACGGCCACCGAGACCGACAGCCCGCAGGTGGACAAGATCGTGGTCCCGCTGCACGAGCTGGCGGCGATGCCGAAGGCCACGCAGCGCCTGCTGGACGACGCGTCGTTCGACCTCGAGGGGTGGCTGGCCGAGCGGATCGCCGAGAAGTTCGCCCGCGCCGAGGCGACCGCGTTCATCAACGGCAACGGGTCGGACAAGCCGCGCGGCATCATGACCGCGGCGATGGCCCCGAACGCCACCGCGACCGAGATGCAGGTGGGCATGATCAACACCGGCGTGGCGGGCGATTTCCCCGCCGCGGCGCCGGCGAACGTGCTGATCGACCTCGTCTATGCGCTGGCCGCGCCCTATCGCGCCAACGCCACCTTCCTGATGAACAGCCGGGTGGCCGGGCTGATCCGCAAGATGCGCGACGGCGACGGGCGCTATCTGTGGACCGACAGCCTGGCGGCGGGTGAGCCGGCGCGGCTGCTCGGCTATCCGGTGATGATCTCGGAGGACATGCCGCCGCTGGGCGGGGGGTCGAAGTCGGTGGCCTTCGGCGACTTCCGCCGCGCCTACACCATCGCCGAGCGCGCCGACCTGCGCATCCTGCGTGACCCGTTCTCGGCCAAGCCGCACGTGCTGTTCTATGCCACCAAGCGGGTGGGCGGGAACGTCGTCGATCCGCGTGCCTACAAGGTGCTGAACTTCTCTGCCTGACGGGCGGCGAAGGGGGTCGCGGTGGCGGTCGGCCGGACCGGCCAAGCCATCTGTCCGCGCGCGCTGCGGCCGATCAGCGGCCGCCGCGACCCCGCTTTTCATCAACGGCTGCTGCGGAGGCACGGAGGTTACGGAAATGTTGCTCGTCGAGGAAACGGCGCCGGCGCCGGAGGCGCTGCCGGTGGCGGCGCTCAGGCGCCATCTGCGCCTGGGATCGGGGTTCGAGCCGATCGAGGACGAGACCGAGGAGGCGGCGCTGGCGGGGTTCCTGCGCGCCGCCATCGCCACGGTCGAGGCGCGCACCGGCAAGGTGCTGCTGACGCGGGTGTTCCGGCTGCGGCTGGAGGACTGGCGCGACCCCGCGGGCCAGCCGCTGCCGCTGGCCCCGGCGCTGGCGGTGGTCGCGGTCGAGATGACGGATGCCGCGGGCGAGACCGTCGCGGTTCCGCCCGCGCGGTTCCGGCTGATCCCCGACAGCCAGCGGCCGATCCTCGCCCCGGTCGGGGCGGGTGAGTTGCCGATGGTGCCGATCGGCGGCCATGTCACGGTGCGGTTCCAGGCCGGCTTCGGCACGAGCTGGGACCGGGTGCCGGGCGATCTGGCGCAGGCGGTGATGATGCTCGCCGCCCGCTACTACGAGGACCGCGGCTTCGACGGGGGCCAGAACCTCGCGCTGCCGCACGGGGTCGGGGCGCTGATCGAGCGCTGGCGCGCGGTCCGCACGCTCGCCGGCCGGGGCGGGCGGGCATGAGCGCGCCGCGGCTGACGGTGCCGCTGGTGCTCGAGGCGCCCAGGCGGGTGGCGGACGGGATGGGCGGCTATCGCACGGACTGGACGCGGCTCGGCATCCTCTACGGGCGGATGCGGGCCGGGGCGGGGGCCGAGCGGCAGGCCGAGGTCGGGGCCGAGAGCGTGGTGGCCTGGCGGATCACCCTGCGCGCCGCCCGGCTGGGCGATCCGCGCCGGCCCCGGCCGGGGCAGCGGTTCCGCATGGGGGCCCGGGTCTTTCCGATCGAGGCGGTGGCCGAGGCGGATGGCGCGGGGCTGTGGCTCGACTGTGTTGCACGCGAGGAGAGGTTGTCATGAGCCTAGCGGCTTCGGCGGCATTGCAGGCCGCCGTCTATCAGGCGCTGCGCGCCGACCCGGGACTGGGGGCGCTGGTCGGCGACGCGGTCTTCGACGCCATGCCGGTGACGGCGCCGACGGGCACGCACGTGGCGCTCGGCCCGGAGGACGTGGCGGATGCGGGCGACATGACCGGCGGGGGGGCGCGGCATGATTTCGTCGTCTCGGTCCTGTCGGGGTCCGAGGACGGAGGCGGCTTCGGCCCGGTCAAGGCGGCCGCCGCGGCGGTCGTGGCGGCGCTCGAGGACGGCGCCCTGACGCTCGAGCACGGCCATCTGGCCGGCTTGTGGTTCGTCGCCGCACGGGCGCGGCGGTCCGACGGCGGGGCCGGGCGGCGCGTGGACATGACGTTCCGGGCCCGCATCGACCTGGGTCTCAACGCAGCTTGAAGGAGGGTCACAGCATGGCTGTGCAGAACGGACGCGATCTGTTGATCAAGATGGACATGACCGGCACCGGCAGTTTCGAGACCATCGCGGGGCTGCGCGCCACGCGGCTGGGCTTCAACGCCGAGACGATCGACGTGACCTCGACGGCGAGCCCCGGGGGCTGGCGCGAACTGCTGGGCGGGGCGGGCATCCGCTCGGCCTCGATCTCGGGCTCGGGCGTGTTCCGGGACGCCGCGACCGACGAGCGGGCGCGGCAACTGTTCTTCGACGGCGAGGTGCCGCGCTGCCAGGTCGTCGTGCCGGGGTTCGGCACGGTCGAGGGGCCGTTCCAGATCACCGGGCTGGAATATGCCGGCAGCTACAACGGCGAGGCGACCTATGAGCTGTCGCTCGCCTCGGCCGGGGCGCTGACCTTCGTGGCGGCGGTGTGATGGGCAACCCCCATCGCGGCGAGGTGACGGTGCTGCTGGACGGCGTGCCGCACACGGCGCGGCTGACGCTGGCGGCGCTGGCGGGTCTTGAGGCGGACCTGGGCGCGGACAGCCTGATCGGGCTGATCGAGCGGTTCGAGAGCGGCCGGTTCGCCAGCCGCGACGTGCTGGCCGTGCTGGTCGCGGGGCTGAGGGGCGGCGGCTGGCAGGGCGGGCCCGAGGCGCTGATGACGGTCGAGATCGGCGGCGGCCCGGTGGGGGCGGCGCGGGCCGCGGCTGAGCTGCTGGCGCGGGCGTTTCATGGCGCCGCGTGAGGGCGATGGCGCGGCGTCGTGCGGCGGGGCAGGCCGGGAAGCTGGCTTTGAGGCGGGCCGCCCCGCGGGGGGACTCGACTGGGCCGGGCTGATGCGGGCCGGGCTGACGCGGGCGAGCCTCGGCGGGCTGGGGCTCGCGCCGCGGGAGTTCTGGGATCTGACCCCGGCCGAGCTGGCGCTGATGCTGGGGATCGAGCCGGGGCGCGGCGGCGGCATGAACCGCGCCGGGCTGGAGGCGCTGATGGCGCGGTTCCCCGATGCGCCCGCGGGCGGGGGCTGACGCGCAAACGAGGAGAGGCAGATGGCGGACAAGGACGGGTTTGCGGCCGGAGGGCGCGACGGGTTCGAGCGGCTGGGCGAGCGGCTGGACCAGTCGGGGCGGATCACGGCCGCTTTCGAGACCGAACTGGGGCGGCTGTCGCAGGTGATGGCGCAGACCGGGCGCGAGGTGACGACGTTGACCTCGGGGTTCGGGGGCGGGCTGCGGCGGGCCTTCGAGGGGGTGGTGTTCGATGGGATGAAGCTGTCGGACGCGCTCAAGGGCATTGCGCGGAACATGGCCGACACGGTGTTCGCCGTGGCCATGCGGCCGGTGCAGCAGGCGGTGGCGGGCGCGCTCGCGCAGGGGGTCAGCGGGTTCGTCTCGGGCGCAATGCCCTTCGCGCAGGGCGGGGCGTTCACCCAAGGCCGGGTGATGCCGTTCGCGCGCGGCGGGATCGTGACGCAGCCCACGCATTTCCCGATGCGCGGCGCGACCGGGCTGATGGGCGAGGCCGGGCCCGAGGCGATCATGCCGCTGCGTCGCGGCGCCGACGGGCGGCTGGGCGTCGCCGCCGCCGGCGCGGGCGGGCGGCCGGTCAACGTGACCTTTAACGTCTCGACCCCTGACGTCGCCGGGTTCCGGCGCAGCCAGGGGCAGATCGCGGCCAGCCTCGGACGGGCGCTGGCGCGGGGTGAAAGGAACGCATGATGGCATTTCACGAGGTCCGGTTTCCGCCCAAGCTGTCCTTCGGGTCGCTGGGCGGGCCCGAGCGGCGCACCGAGATCGTCACACTGAGCAACGGCTTCGAGGAGCGGAACAGCCCTTGGGCGCATTCGCGCCGCCGCTATGACGCGGGGGTGGGGCTCCAGAGCCTCGACGACATGGCGGCGCTGATCGCGTTCTTCGAGGCGCGGGCGGGGCAGCTGCACGGGTTCCGCTGGAAGGACTGGGCGGATTACAGCTCGGCGCTGCCGAGCCGGGCGGTGAGCGCGGGCGATCAGCTGATCGGGCGCGGCGACGGGCGGACGGTGCGGTTCGCGCTGTCGAAGCTCTACCGCTCGGGTGAGGCGAGCTATCGCCGGCCGATCGCCAAGCCGGTGGCGGGGACGGTGAAGCTGGCGCTCGGCGACGTGGAGCTGGTCGAGGGCACCGATTTCACCGTCGATCTGACGACCGGCGAGGTGACGCTCGCCGTCGCGCCGATGATGGATGCGCCGGTCACCGCGGGGTTCGAGTTCGACGTGCCGGTGCGGTTCGACACCGACCGGATCGCGGTGTCGGTCGCCTCGTTCGAGGCGGGCGAGGTGCCGCAGGTGCCGGTGGTCGAGGTGCGGCAATGACCGAGGTGGTGACGACGCTCGCCCGCGCCTGGGCGGTGACGCGGGCCGACGGGATGGTGCTGGGGTTCACCGACCATGACACGGGGCTGAGCTTCGAGGGCATCGCCTTTCGTCCCGACGCGGGGTTGACGGCGCAGGCGCTGGTGCAGGGGCTCGGCCTCGCGGTGGACAACACCGAGGCGCAGGGGGTGCTGTCGGATGACGCGATCACCGCCGCGGACCTAAGCGCCGGCCGCTGGGATGGCGCGGAGGTGCGGCTGTGGGAGGTGGACTGGACCGCCCCCGCCAACCGCCGGCTGGTGTTCCGCGGCAGCCTTGGCGAGGTGACGCTGGCGCAGGGCGCCTATCGCGCCGAGCTGCGGGGTCTGGCCGAGGCGCTGAACCGGCCCCAGGGGCGCGTCTATCACGCCCGCTGCGCGGCCCGGCTGGGCGACGGCGCCTGCCGGTTCGACACCACGCGCGAGGGGTATCGGGCCGAGGGGCGCATCACCTCGCTGGCCGAGGGCGGGGCGCGGCTGGTGCTGGCCGAGGTGCCGGCGCATGAGGCCGGGTGGTTCGAGCATGGGCGGGTCGAGTTCCTCGACGGGCCGGCGCAGGGCCTCGAGGGCTGGGTCAAGATCGACGCGATGCCGGCCGCGGGGGTGCGGGCGGTCGAGCTGTGGACGGCGCCCGGCGCGGTGCCGGCGGTGGGCGACCGGGTGCGGCTGATCGCAGGCTGCGACAAGCGGGCCGAGACCTGCCGGATGAAGTTCCTCAACTTCCTCAACTTCCGCGGCTTTCCGCATCTGCCGCCCGAGGATTGGCTGATCTCGCCGCAGGCGCATGGGGGCGGGCGGTGAGCGGCGCGGGTGCGCGGGCGGTGGCGGCGGCGCGGCTGTGGCTGGGGACTCCCTATGTGCACCAGGCCTCGGCGCAGGGCGCGGGCAGCGACTGCCTGGGGCTGGTGCGGGGGGTGTGGCGGGCGCTCTATGGCGCCGAGCCGGAGCGGCCGCCGGCCTACAGCGCCGACTGGGGTGAGGTGGGGGACGCGGAGCTCTTGTGGCAGGCGGCGCTGCGGCACCTGATCCCCGTGGTCGAGCGGGCGCCGGCCGAGGTGGGCGAGGTGCTGCTGTTCCGGATGCGGGGCGGGGCGATTGCCAAGCATCTGGGCATCCGCACGGCCCTCGACGGTGCGCCGGGCGGGGCGCGGTTCATCCATGCCTATGAGCGGCACGGGGTGGTGGAAAGCCCGCTTTCGGCCCCGTGGGCGGCGCGGATCGCGGCGCGGTTCCGCTGGCCCGAGGCGGGCTGAGGCGCGCCGGGCCAGCCAAACGGGGCCGCAGGACGGGACGAGTTCAAGGAGGAAGGCGATGGCGACGATACTTCTCGCGGCGGCGGGCGCCTCGGTCGGGGCGGGCTTCGGCGGCACCATGCTGGGGCTGACCGGCGCGGTGATCGGCCGGGCCGTCGGCGCGACCATCGGCCGGGTCATCGACCAGCGGCTGATGGGCGCGGGCGCGAAGCCGGTCGAGACCGGCCGCGTCGACCGGCTGCGGCTGCAGACCGCGGGCGAGGGGACGCCGATCCCGCGCATCTGGGGGCAGATGCGGGTGCCGGGGCACGTCATCTGGGCCTCGCCCGTGACCGAGATCAGCCGCACCGAGGAGGTCGGCGGCAAGGGCGGCAGCGGGCCGAGCGTGACCGAGCTGACCTATCGCGTGAGCCTTGCCATTGCGCTGTGCGAGGGGCCGATCCTGTCGGTCGGCCGCATCTGGGCGGATGGCGAGGAGATCGCCGCGGGCGAGCTGAACCTGCGCGTCTATCCGGGCAGCGAGACGCAACTGCCCGACCCGGCGATCGCCGCGCATGAGGGCGAGGCCGCGCCGGCCTATCGCGGGATTGCCTATGTCGTGCTCGAGGAGCTGGCGCTGGAGCGGTGGGGGAACCGGGTGCCGCAGCTCTCGTTCGAGGTCACGCGCGGGGTGACGGGCGCGGCGTCGCTGGCCGAGAACGTGCAGGCCGTCGCGCTGATCCCCGGGACGGGGGAGTATGCGCTGGCGACCGAGGAGGTCTCGGTCGATCTGGGGCTGGGCGAGACGCGCATCCTCAACCGCAACACGCCGATGGGGGGGACGGATTTCGAGGTCTCGCTGGCCACGCTGGGGCGCGAGTTGCCGCGGGTAGGGTCGGTGTCGGTGGTGGTGTCGTGGTTCGGTGACGATCTGCGGGTGAACCACTGCACGGTGCGGCCGAAGGTCGAGCAGACCGAGCAGGACGGCGCCGGCATGGCCTGGCGCGCGGGCGGAATCGGGCGCGCGGCGGCGGGCGTGATCGCGCGCCGGGACGGGCGGTCGATCTATGGCGGCACGCCCGCGGACGCCTCGGTCGTGCAGGCGATCCGGGCGGTGCGCGCATCGGGGAAGGCCGCGGTGTTCTATCCGTTCATCCTGATGGAGCAACTGGCCAGCAACGGCCGCCCCGATCCGTGGAGCGGCGCGGCCGACCAGCCGGTGATGCCGTGGCGGGGGCGGATCACCAACTCGGTGGCCGCCGGCCGGGACGGCTCGCCCGACGGGACGGCGGCGGCGGACGCCGAGGTGGCGGCGTTCTTCGGCACCGCCGCGCCCGGGGATTTCCGGGTCGAGGGCGGGCGGGTCGTCTATGGCGGGCCCGACGAGTGGTCCTATCGCCGCTTCATCCTGCATTACGCGCATCTCTGTGCGCTGGCGGGCGGGATCGACGCGTTCCTGATCGGGTCGGAGATGATCGGGCTGACGCAGATCCGGGGGGCGGGGCACCGCTATCCGGCCGTCGCGGCGCTGCGGCAGTTGGCGGCGGACGTTCGCGGCATCCTCGGGCCCGGGGTGAAGCTCGGCTATGCCGCGGACTGGAGCGAGTATTTCGGCCATCACCCGGGCGGGGACGAGGCGGTGTTCCACCTCGACCCGCTGTGGGGGGATGCCAACATCGACTTCGTCGGCATCGACAACTACACGCCGCTGTCGGACTGGCGCGAGGGCGAGACGCATCTCGATGCCGGCTGGGGGGATGTCCACAACGTCGATTACCTGCGCGCCAACGTTTGCGGCGGCGAGGGGTATGACTGGCATTATGCCAGCGACGCCGACCGGGCCGCGCAGCGCCGCACCCCCATCACCGACGGGCAGGGGGAGCCGTGGATCTGGCGCTACAAGGACCTGCGCGGGTGGTGGTCGAACTGGCATTATGACCGGGGGCCGGGGGGTGGCCGCTCGGACGCGCCGACCGCCTGGATGCCGGGGTCGAAGCCGATCTGGTTCACCGAATACGGCTGCGCGGCGCTCGACAAGGCCACCAACCAGCCGAACAAGTTCCTGGATGCGATGAGCAGCGAGTCGATGCTGCCGTGGTATTCGGACGGGCGGCGCGACGATGCGATCCAGGCGGCCTATGTTGAGGCGGTGACCTCGTACTGGGGCGATCCGGGCAACAATCCGCTGCGCGCCGACGGCAAGGGGCGGATGGTCGAGCTGTCGCGCGCCCATGTGTGGGCGTGGGATGCGCGGCCCTATCCGGCGTTTCCGGGGCGCGACGATTTGTGGTCGGACGGCCCGGCGTGGGAGCGGGGGCACTGGCTGAACGGCCGTGCCACGGCGCTGCCGCTGGGCGACGTGGTGTCCGACATCTGCCGCCGCTCGGGGCTCGACGGCGTGGACGTGAGCGGCCTGTGGGGCGTCGTGCGCGGCTATGCGGTCAGCGGGACCGAGACCGCGCGGGCGGCGCTGCAGCCGCTGATGCTGACGCACGGGTTCGACGCGGTCGAGCGGGAGGGCGCGCTGCGCTTTGTCATGCGCGACGGGCGGCTGGACGAGACCGTGCCGCTCGAGGACCTGGCGGTGGTCGAGGAGGCGCCGGGGCTGGAGGTCACCCGGGCGCCGGCGGCCGAGCTGGTCGGCCGGGTGCGGCTGAGCCATGTCGAGACGGGGGCCGATCACGCGATCCGCACCGCCGAGGCGGTGCTGCCCGATGCGACGGCCATCGCGGTGTCGGACAGCGACGTGCCGATGGCCCTGACGCGGGGCGAGGGGCACGCGGTGGCGGCGCGCTGGCTGGCCGAGGCGCGGGTTGCGCAGGAGGTGGCGCGGTTCGCGCTGCCGCCCTCGCGCGCGCATCTCGGGCCGGGGGACGTGGTGGCGCTGGGCGAGGACGCCACACGCTGGCGGATCGACCGGGTCGAGCGGGCGGGGGCGACCCTCGTCGATGCGGTGCGGATCGAGCCGGGGGTCTATCGCCCGGCGCCGCAGCCGCTCGAGGGGCCTCGGGTGGCCCGGCACGTCCCCGCGGGGCCGGTCTGGCCGGTGTTCCTGGACCTGCCGCTGCTGCGCGGGACCGAGGCGCCGCACGCGCCGCATCTGGCGGCGACGGCGACCCCCTGGCCGGGGGCGGTGCGGGCCTGGTGCGCGGTCGATGAGGCGGGCGGCTACGCGCCGAACGTGATCCTCAGCCGCCGCTCGGTCATGGGGGTGACGCTGGCGCCGCTGGCGGCGGCGCGGCCGGGGGTGCTGGACCGGGGCGCGCCGCTCAGGGTGCGGGTGAAGGGCGGCAACCTGCGCTCGGTCACGCCCGAGGCGCTGCTGGCGGGGGCCAACGTCATGGCGATCGGCGACGGCTCGCCCGGCAACTGGGAGGTGATGCAGTTCACCACCGCGACGCTGGTCGCGCCGGGGGAGTGGGAGATCGCCGGCCGGCTGCGGGGGCAGGCCGGGACGGACGCGGTGGCGCCGGCGGTCTGGCCGGCGGGCAGCGTGGTCGTGCTGCTCGACGGGGCGGCGCGGCAGGTCGAGCTGCCGCCCGACGCGCGCGGCCAGTTGCGGCACTGGCGCATCGGGCCGGCGAGCCGGTCGCCGGACGATCCCGCCTATCGCCAGCGCGACGAGGCCTTTGCCGGGATCGGCCTCAGGCCGCTCTCGCCCTGTCATCTGCGCGTCCGCGACGGCCGGGCCGCGTGGGTGCGGCGCACCCGGATCGGCGGCGACGGATGGGACGGGTACGACGTGCCGCTGGGCGAGAGCGTCGAGCGCTATCTCGTGACTGCCACGCAGGGCGGGCGCGAAATCGCCCGTGACGTGGTGGGCGAGCCGTTCTGGGCGCTGAGCGGCGCCGTGCAACAGGCGGCGCTCGCCCCGGGCGGGGTCGAGATCGCGGTCGCGCAACTGTCTGATGTCTTCGGGCCGGGCCCGTCTGCAAGGAGCGTTTATCATGGCTGAACAGACCACCCTGCGTTGCGGCCTGCCGCTGCTGCAACCGGCGCAGGCGCAAAAGCACGTCACGGTCAACGAGGCGCTGATGCGGCTCGACGGGCTGGTGAACCTGGTGCTGCAGAGCGTGACGACCGCCGCCCCTCCGGCGACGGTCACGGACGGGCTGTGCTTTGCGGTGCCCTTTGCCGCGAGCGGCGCATGGGCGGGGCAGGACGGGCGGATCGCCGTCGGCAGCAACGGGGGGTGGGTGTTCGTCGCCCCCTCGCGCGGGCAGCAGGCGTTCGTGGCGGACCGCGGGGTGACGGCGATCTGGACCGGCAGCGCCTGGGCGGTGGGGGCGCTGACGATGGGCGCCTTTGGCGCGGGGCTGAGCGCAGGGCTGATCGAGGCCGACGTGGCGGTGGCCGCGGGGACCGGCTTTGCCTCGGGCGTGAAGGTGCCGGCGCACTCGCTGATCGTGGGCGTCACGGCGCGGGTGACGGAGGCGATCACCGGCACGCTGACGAGCTGGAGCCTCGGGACGGCCGCGGATGCGGGGCAGTTCGGCTCGGGTCTGGGGAAGGGCTTGAACTCGTGGGCGCAGGGGCTGTTGTCGGCGCCGATGGCCGTCTATGCGCCGCTCGAGCTGCGGCTGACCGCGGCGGGCGGCGCGTTTGCCGGCGGGCGGGTGCGGGTCGCCGTGCACACGCTGGCGCTGCGGCTGCCCGATCCGGTCGCCGCGTGACGCGAGGGCGCGCCGTGCGGTGCGCGGCGCGCGACCCGGCCGGTCTTTCGATCGGGGGCGATCTGGCGTATCTCTGGGGCACGACCGATGGAGAGACGCATGGACGAGCAGCGCGATCCGAGGGGCCCCGCCGCCCAGTCCCGCAATGCGCTGTGGGCGGCGATACGGTCCGAGGCGGCCGAGGCGGTGCGCACCGAACCACTGCTCGGGGCGCTGATCCACGCCGGGCTCTTGCACCACGCGACGTTCCAGGCGGCGCTCGCCTATCGCTTTTCGCTGAAGCTCGCCTCGGGCGAGATGAGCGAGCAGATTCTGCGCGAGATTGCCGACGACGCCCACGCCCGCGCGCCCGCGCTGGCCGAGGCCGCGCAGGCGGACCTCGAGGCAGTGTATGAGCGCGATCCGGCCTCGCACCGGCTGATGCAGCCGATGCTGTTCTTCAAGGGGTTCCAGGCGCTGCAGGCTTATCGGATCGGCCATTGGCTGTGGAACAACGGCCGCATCGACATGGCCTATTTCGTCCAGATGCGCTGTTCCGAGGTGTTCGGCGTGGACATCCACCCGGCGGCCCGGATCGGGACCGGGGTGATGATCGACCACGCCCATTCCATCGTGATCGGCGAGACGGCGGTGGTCGGAAACGACGTGTCGATGCTGCACTCGGTCACGCTGGGCGGCACCGGCAAGGAGGACGGCGACCGGCATCCGAAGATCGGTGACGGGGTGATGATCGGCGCCGGCGCCAAGGTGCTGGGGAACATCCGCGTCGGGCATTCGAGCCGGATCGCGGCGGGCTCGGTGGTGCTGGCGGATGTGCCGCCGTGCAAGACCGTGGCCGGCGTGCCCGCGCGGATCGTGGGCGATGCGGGCTGCGATCAGCCCTCGGACGCGATGAACCAGATCCTCGGGCTTGAGAGCCTGTTCTAGCGGGCCCAACGTTCCGGGTCGGCGCCGGTGACCTCGGCGAGGGTCTTGCCCTCGGCCGCGAGTCGGGCGTCGAGGCCGTGCGCGATCTCGGACGCGAGCGAAAATCCGTTGTAGATCAGGGCGCTGTAGAGCTGGAGGGCGGAGGCGCCGGCCTCGAGCTTGGCCCAGGCCTGCTCGACCGAGCCGATGCCGCCGACGCCGATGATCGGCAGTTTCCCGTCGGTCAGCAGCCGCAGGCGCGCGAGGATGCGGGTCGAGCGGGTGAAGAGGGGGGCGCCGGAGAGGCCGCCCGTCTCGGCCGCGTGGGGCGAGGTGAGGCCGCTGCGGTCGAGCGTGGTGTTGGTGGCGATGATGCCGGCGGCGCCCGAGTCGGTCAGCACGGCGGCGAGTTCGGCCAGCGCGGCGTCGTCGAGGTCGGGGGCGATCTTGACCAGCACCGGGGGGCGGGCGGCAGTCTCGTCGCGGGCGGCGAGGACGCCGGCGATCAGCGCGGCGAGCGCGCGGGCGCCTTGCAGGTCGCGGAGCTTTTCGGTGTTGGGGGAACTCACGTTGATGGTCAGGAAATCGACGTGCGGGGCGGCCATCCGGGCGACCTCGGCGAAGTCGGCGGCGCGGTCGGGGCTGTCCTTGTTGGCGCCGAGGTTCAGGCCGACCGGGACCGGCGAGGGGGCGCGGGCGGCGAGGCGGCCGGTGATCGCGGCCGCGCCCTCATTGTTGAAGCCGAAGCGGTTGATGATGGCGCGGTCGGCGGTGAGGCGGAAGAGCCGTGGCTTGGGGTTGCCGGGCTGCGGGCGGGGGGTGGCGGCGCCGACTTCGATAAAGCCGAAGCCGGCGCGGGTTAGCGGGCCGAGGGCGCGGGCGTTCTTGTCGTAGCCGGCGGCGAGGCCGACGGGGTTGGGCAGGGCGAGGCCCGCGACGGTTGTGGCGAGGCGCGGCGAGGTCACGGGCGGGCCGGGAAGCGGCACGACGCCTGCGGCCAGCGCCTTGAGGGAGAGGTCGTGGGCACGCTCGGGGTCGAGGCGGTGCAGCGCGGCGAGGCCGGCGCGTTCGATCAGGCGCATGGCAGGCCCTTCAGGTCGTGGCCCGCGGGCGTTAGCGGGATGGGGCGGGTGTGCTCCACATCCGCGAGACGCAGCGGGCGGTAGAGATGGGGGAAGAGGGCGCCGCCGCGCGACGGCTCCCACCGGAGGGCGGGGCCGAGGCGGGCAGTGGGGCAGGCGAGCAGCGTCAGGTCGGGCTCGGCCGCGAAGTGCTTGGCAAGGGTGCCGGGGAGTTGTGCGGCGGTCGAAAAGTGGACGTAGCCGTCGGCGAGGTCGACGGGGGCGCCGAGGGTTTCGCCTGCCGCTTGCAGCGCCGCCCATTCGGCGGGGCGCAGGACCTTGTAGACGGTCGCGGGGGGCAGCGCGGCGAGGACGCGGGCGGCGAGGCGGCGGTCGGCGGGCGCTTCGGGGCCGCGATGCCACGGGGCGAAGCGCAGGCGGAAGGCGGCGAGGCGGGTGTCGGGGTCGGCCTCGGGGTAGCCGATGCGGGTGAGGCCCGCGGCGAGGGGCTCGGGCGCGTCCGGCGCGTCCGCCGCGGGCGCGAGGGCGAGGCCCTGGCGGGCGAGGCGGGCCCAGTCGAAGCGGGGGCCGGGGTCGGATTTCCGGCCCGGCGCCATGTCGGAATGGGCGATGACGCGGTCGGGCGGCATGGACCAGCGGGTGAGGATCGCGGCGAGCAGCTCCTCGAGCGCGGCCATCTGCGGCTCGGGGAAGGGGCGGTCGCCGGGGTTCGCAAGCTCGATGCCGACGCTGTGTGAGTTGACGTCGTCGCGCCCCTGCCAGGCGCCTGCGCCGGCGTGCCACGCGCGGCGGTCCTCGGGGACCAGCGCCTCGGTGGTGCCGTCCTCGGCGATGAGCCAGTGGGCGGAGACCTCGGCCGCCGGGTCGCAGAGCCGGGCGCGGGCTGACGCCAGATCGGCCATGCCGGTGTAGTGGAGCACGACCAGATCGGGCTGGTTTGTGCCGCGGCGCGGGCCGTGGTTGGGCGAGGGGTGGGGGTCGGTCATTCCTGCCAGGCGCGGATCAGCGTGCCGTCGGCGGCGACGACCCGCGCGTGGGGGCGGTCCCAGTGCAGGGTCTGGCAGTCGTCGGGGTAGTGGACCGTGTCGCGGTCGGGGTTGGTGCCGGCGCATAGATAGCGTAGCGGCGCGGCTGTGTGGTTCCAGATGTGGTGGGCGTTGGCGGCGCCGGCGGGCCAGAGCGCCATGTCGCCGGGGGCGAGCTCGGTCGCGCCGTCATCCTCGATGACGGTGGCGCGGCCGTCGAGGATCAGCACGAACTCGTCCGAGCTGCTGTGCCAGTGGCGCATGGCGGAGCGCTGGCCGGGGGCGAGGGTGACGATGTTGACGCCCATCTGCGCCAGCCCGGCGGCGTCGCCGAACCGCTCTTCGATCCGCGGCGCCGAGCCGTTGACCTGCTGGGCCGGCACCGAGCCCCGGCGCAGGATCACAGCGGCTCGCCGCGGCTGGGGGTCCAGCCGCAGACGCGGCCGTCGCCGTCCGGGTCGAGGCCGAGCGGGTCGCGCTGCGGGCCGCCCTGCGCGAGGAAGGCGCGCTGCGCCGCCTCGGGCGAGGGCCAGGCGGCGCAGTTGCCGGGGCGCACCGAGCCGTCGCGGGCGTAGCGGCCTGCGGGGGTCACCACGACCGCTTGCGGTGTGGCGCCCACGACGACGGCGGCGGGTGCCGCGCGGCGGACGGGATAGACCACGGGCGGCGGCACGTCGAAGGCCGGCGCCCGGGCGCGGTCGGGCAGGCGGCGGTTCGAGGTGATGCCGACCGCACCGGCGGCGATCGTCGTCTCACGCTCGATGATCTGGACCGGGGTCGGACCGGCAAGCTCGGCCGCGGTGGGGGCCTTGGCCGGCAGCGCGATCGGGATGCCGCGCGGCGGCTCGGCAATCTTGCCGGTCAGCGCCGATTCGCGGGTACGGAGGTAGTCGCCGTAGGGCGTCGCCTCGGCGCGGTAGTTGGGATTCCAGCCCTGGTTCTCGCCGGAGCAGGCGGCGAGCGCGATGGTCAGCGCGATGGGCGGGATCAGGTTCAAGGCGCGCATCGCGGGGTCCTTTGCGTGTGTCGCCGCCAGCCTACCACCAGCGGGCGGGCTTGGCGACGAAGCCTGCGGCTTTTTCCAGCACCGCGCCGTGGTTGAGAAGGTTGCCCTCGTCCCACGGCCGGCCGATGAGCTGCAGCCCAAGCGGCAGTCCCTGGGCGTCGAGCCCCACGGGGACGGCGAGGCCGGGCAGGCCGGCGAGGTTCACGGTCACGGTGAAGACGTCGTTGAGATACATCTCGACCGGATCGGCGTCCTTCATCGACCCCAGCGCGAAGGCCGCCGAGGGCGTTGCCGGGGTCAGGATCGTGTCGATGCCCTGCGCAAACGCCTGGTCGAAGTCGCGCTTGATCAGCGCGCGGACCTTGCGGGCGCGGTTGTAGTAGGCGTCGTAGAACCCCGCCGAGAGGACGTAGGTGCCGACCATGACGCGGCGCTGCACCTCGGGGCCGAAGCCCTCGGCGCGGGTCTTTTCGTACATCTCGGTGATGCCGTCGCCCGCGGCCAGCTTGGCGCGGCGGCCGTAGCGGACCCCGTCGTAGCGGGCGAGGTTCGAGGACGCCTCGGCGGGCGCGATGACGTAATAGGCGGGCAGCGCGTATTTCGTGTGCGGCAGCGAGATGTCGACGATCTCGGCGCCCGCGTCGCGCAGCATCTCGGCGCCCTGCTGCCAGAGCGCGTCGATCTCGGCCGGCATCCCGTCCATGCGGTATTCGCGCGGAATGCCGATCTTCTTGCCGCGGATGTCGCCGGTCAGCGCGGCCTCGTAGTCGGGGACCGGGCGGTCGGCCGAGGTGGAATCCTTGGGATCGACCGAGGCCATCGCGCCCAGCATGATCGCCGCGTCGCGCACCGTCCGGGTCATCGGCCCGGCCTGGTCGAGCGACGAGGCGAACGCGATCGTCCCCCAGCGCGACACGCGGCCGTAGGTGGGCTTGAGCCCCACCGTGCCGGTGAAGGCCGCCGGCTGGCGGATCGAGCCCCCGGTGTCGGTGCCGGTCGCCGCGAGGCAGAGGTCGGCCGCCACCGCCGCCGCCGAGCCGCCCGACGAGCCGCCAGGGGTCAGGGGCGCGTCGATCTTCCACGGGTTCACCGCAGGGCCGTAGACGCTGGTCTCGTTGGACGAGCCCATGGCGAACTCGTCCATGTTGAGCTTGCCGAGCATCAGCGCGCCGGCGTCGAACAGGTTCTGCGTCACGGTCGATTCGTACTCGGGGCGGAAGCCGTCGAGGATGCGGCTGGCGGCCTGGCTGGGCACACCCTTGGTGCAGAACAGGTCCTTGATCCCGACCGGAATGCCGCACATCGCCGGGGCGTCGCCGGCCGCGAGCCTCGCATCAGCGGCCTCGGCCTGGGCGCGGGCGATCTCGGGCGTCTGGTGGACAAAGGCGTTGAGCGCGCCGGCGCCCTCGATGGCCGACAGGCAGGCGTCGGTCAGCTCGGCGGCCGAGATGTCGCGGGCGCGCAGGTGGTCGCGGGCCTCGGCGATGGTCAGGCTGTTCAAAGTCATTCCACCACCTTCGGCACGGCAAAGAACCCCTCGCGCGCGTCGGGCGCGTTGGCGAGCACGGCGGCCTGCTGGTCGCCGTCGGTCACGACATCCTCGCGGCGCTTGAGGCGCATCGGCTCGACCCCGGTCATCGGCTCGATGCCGTCCACGTCGACCTCGTTCAGCTGCTCCATGAAATGCAAGATGCCGTTCAGCTCGGCGGCCAGCGCCGGCAGGGCGTCGTCGGCCACCGCGATGCGCGCCAGATGCGCCACCTTGCGGGCCTCGGAAGGGTCAATCGACATCGGAATTCCTTTCGCTCGGGCCGGATTTACCGGGCGGGGCCGGGCTCGGCAAGGCGGGATGGGCAGGCGGCGGGGGGGCGTGGCGTCAAGCCTGCCGCTTCAGTGGCGCCTCAGCGGATCGTGTCGCCCGGCAGGAAGGTCGGGGCCAGCGCCACGATCCCGTCCTCGGGGCGGGGGTCCTTGCCGGCGACGATCCGCGCCGCCCGCCGGCCGATGTCGAGCCGCCGTGCGTCGGTCGTGGCCAGCCGCATCGGCAGCCCGTCCAGCAGATCGACCCCGTTGAACCCCGCGAGCCCGAGCTTGCCCGGAATGTCGATCCCCTGCTCGCGCGCCCAAATCAGCCCGCCCGCGCCGATCAGGTCGTTGGAATAGTAAAGGAAATCCAGCCCCGGCTCGCGCGCCAGGATGCGCTCGGTCAACTCGCGCCCCTTGGCCAGCGACGACCCGCCCTGGTAGTATTCGCGCGCCACCAGCGGCACGCCCGCCGCACCCAACGCCCGCTCGAACCCCGCCAGCCGCTTCCGCGCCCGGTGGTCCTCGGGCATGTGCGTGCCGATGAAGCCGATGCGCCGGTAGCCGGCCCCGAGGATATGGCCCGCCATCTCGGCCCCGGCCCGCTCGTGGCTGATGCCGACCGCGGTGTCGATCGGGTCGCCGTCCACGTCCATGATCTCGACGACCGGAATCCCCGCCGCCTCGAGCATGGCGCGCGACGCCCGCGAGTGCTCAAGCCCGGCGAGGATCACGCCCGAGGGCCGCCAGCTCAGCATGTCGTAGAGCACCGTCTCCTCGCGCGCCGGGCCGTAGTGCGTGACCCCGACGACAGGTTGCAGGCCGGTATCGTCCAGCTCGGCCGAGATCCCCCCCAGCACATCCGGAAACACGAGGTTCGACAGCGACGGGATCACCACGGCCACGAGGTTCACCCGCTGCGAGGCGAGCCCGCCGGCGATCTTGTTCGGGACATAACCCAGCGCCCGTGCCGCGGTCAGCACCTTCTCCCGCGTCGCTGGCGAGACGTCACCGCGGTTCCTGAGCACGCGGCTGACGGTCATCTCGCTGACCCCCGACGCCATCGAGACATCGCGCAACGTGAGCGGGCGGCGGGGACGGCTCGGGGTCATCGGCTCTCCGTTCCGGGACACCCCAGCGTTAGCGCACGCCATGGGCGCCCGCAACCGTGGCCCGCGCGCTTGCCATGCCGGGCCGGCCCGTGCGACAAGGCGGGCTGTGACCTCGTGGCTCAACTGGATAGAGCAGCCCCCTCCTAAGGGGCAGGTTGCAGGTTCAAGTCCTGCCGGGGTCACCATCCGACTAGTCAGGCGGCTTAAGAATGGCATTCGAAAAATGCCATTGAGCGCGCTAATCCTCTGCATCGTCGGCTCTTCAGTGGGCCAGTTCGATCCACGGATTTGACATGGCTCTGACCGAGCGAGACGCACGAGGGCACCGAGACATTGGTGAGTTGTCGCACTCTTCCGTTCGACGCCCGCCCCTGCCGCCCCCGCGTCGGGCTGGCGCCGCCCTCGGTTTCGCCGTAAGCGAGCCGCACCACCGCAAGAGGGGATGCGCCCGGATGTACACCGTCAGCCTCATGGCCGCGCCGGCGCGCGCCGACCTCGACGACGACACCATCGCCTCGCTGCAGCGCCGCTGGGGCGGGGGCAGCGCGCTCTGGCTCGACCAGGGCACCGCGGTCGAGTTCGCCATCCCCGCTTGGCCCGAGGATTTCGACGCCGCCTGGGCCGAGACCGACGCGCAGGGCTTCGACCTCGCCGTGCAGCCCACTGCCAACCGGCGCAAGGCGGTGCTGCTGGCCGACATGGACTCGACCATGATCGAGCAGGAGTGTCTGGACGAGCTGGCCGACATGGCCGGCGTCGGCCCCCGCGTCGCGGCGATCACGGCGCGGGCGATGAACGGCGAGCTGAACTTCCACGAGGCGCTGATCGAGCGCGTGGGTCTCCTCGCCGGGCTGCCCGTCTCGGTCATCGCGGAGGTGCTGGCCGAGCGCATCACCCTCGCCCCCGGCGGCCGCACGCTGGTCGCGACGATGAAGGCGAACGGCGCCTGGACGGCGCTCGTCTCGGGCGGCTTCACCGACTTCACCGGCCCGGTCGCCGACCAGCTCGGCTTCGACGAGCAGCGCGCCAACGTGCTGCTGGACGACGGGGCGGGACGGCTGAGCGGCCGCGTCGGCCTGCCGATCCTCGGCCGCGAGGCCAAGGTCGACGCGCTGGTCGAGATCACCGCCGCCCGCGGCCTGACCCCCGCCGACGCGATGGCGGTGGGCGACGGCGCCAACGACCTCGGGATGCTGCAACTGGCAGGCACCGGGGTGGCGATGCACGCCAAGCCCGTCGTCGCCGCGCAGGCCCGAGTGCGCGTGAACCACGGCGACCTGACCGCGCTGCTCTATCTGCAGGGCTACGGGCGGGACGAGTTCGTGGTGTGAGCCGGGTGGTGCGCGGGCGGGGCGATGGTGCGCGGCTGGGTTTGAGGGCGGGCGCTGGGAAACTGCCTTCTTAAGCCCGAGCGCGAGCGCGGGTTGAGGAGGAGGCGCAGCGGGCGCGCGGTTTTAAGCCACGCAAACGCACAAAATTCCGGCCAATCCGAAAAGCAGCGCCGGCATGGGCGCGGGTATGGGCGCAACAGCTGCGCGAGGTATCAATGCGCGCCAGTGCTCACGCCGCGATGCGTGTCCGAAGGGTCGGCACCGCTCAAGGCCCGGTGCTGATCACCTCCGGCAAATTGACCTCCCCACTCACTCTGCGAGGAGACCGGGCCGACGCTGACTCAGTTGGAGTCGGATACAGAGGATGGGAATATGACCCGTCACTTCGGCGTTGGGTTTCGCGGCCGGCCCGATCCCGCGAGCCGAGATCAGCTGCAGAACCCCCACCCCTCACGGCGCCAGCGCCGCCAACGTCTCCGCCGCCGACCGCACGACCGTGCGGGCGCAGCCGGTGCCCGCCCACTGGGCACCGTACCCCGTCTCTCCCGCCGCCAGCGCCGCGGCATTGAGCGCCTTGCCCGCGTCGTAGGTCATCGGATAGCCGGGCGTCGCGTCATCCGGGATCGCGGTAAACCGGTTCGCGCAGCACCGCGCCGGACGGCCCGAGATCGCCGCCGTCATCACCGTCTCGCCCCCGGCCAGCGCCGCGCGGTGGGCGGCGGGCGTGGCGGCCTCGGGCGCGGCGAGGAACGCCGTGCCGCACTGCACCGCGACGGCCCCTGCGGCCAGCGCCGCCCGGCTGTCCCGCCGGTCCATGATCCCGCCCGCGGCGATCACCGGCAGCCCCAGCGGCACCAGTGCCGCGACCAGATCGAGCGTGCCGAGCCGCGCATCCGGCCCTGACGGGTCGAAGATCCCGCGGTGGCCCCCGGCCTCCCACCCCTGCGCGATCACCGCGTCGAGCCCGGCCGCGCGGATCGCCTCTGCCTCGGCCGCCGACGTGGCCGTCGCCGCGAGCACCGCCCCGGTCGCCCTGAGCGCCGCGATCTGGTCGGGGCGGGGCAGGCCGAAGTGAAAGCTGACGAGCGCCGGCCCGGCGGCCACGACACCCGCGAGCATCGCGTCGTTCCGGGTGAAACTGGGATAGATGTCGCGCAGCGTCGCGGGCGGCGTGGCGCCGAACTGGTCAAAATGCGGCGCGAGCCGGGCAAGCCATGCGGCCTGGAGCGCGGGGTCGCTGGACTCCGGCCTGTGGCAGAACAGGTTGACGCCGAACGGCCGCGCGGTGAGGGCGCGCGTCTCGGCCATCGCGGCGGCCGCCTCCTCCGCCCGCATCGCGCCGAGCCCGAGGCAGCCAAGGCCCCCCGCCTCGGACACCGCGGCGGCGAGCGCCGGGGTCGAGGTCCCCGCCATCGGCGCCTGGATCACCGCAACCCGCATCCCGAGACGGTCGATCAGCGACATGGCAACGGTCCTCTCGAGCGGCGGCTTCGGCGAAGCTAAAGGCGGGGCAGCGAGCTGTCCATGCTGACTGCGGCGGGGCATTGGGGGCGGGGTCACCGGGCGCGACGAGCAGTTCGATCGCGCGTTCAAAGCCGGGTCGGCACTCGCAGCCGTGAAGCCGTTTCACCACAGCGGGCCGCCCATAATCGGCGCTCATCGACCGTCAGGTAACCCAAGTTTGCGGTCTTCAAGTCGGTCGATGCCCCGCAGACCTTTCCGGGCGCCGGCGGTCGAGCAGAAGTTTTCGAGCACCGTGAGACCTTAGTTGAAGTTCGAGATGATCGGATACGCGTCGTCCGTGGCGCTGACCACTTATGAGTAAAGCCACCGTGCCCACGCTTATGACTGGAGCCCCGCGTCCCACGCTCATAAGTGGAACGACAGCGCACCCCGCTGATGCGTGGAGCCCCGCGAGCCCCTACCAATGCCGCAGCCGCTCGACGACGTGTCGGCGCAGGTCGAGCTCTCATGCCGCGTCTGCCCGCCACGCCAAACCCCTGCGCCGTACCGGGCACGGACCGACGCCAGCGACCTGCCTAACCCGCCCAAGCTGTTTCCACCCCGCCAGCCCTACAACAACCCCGTCCCCCGAAAGCTCAACTCGCGGCTCTTGCCGACGATGATGTGGTCGTGGACGGTGATGCCCATCGTCTCGGCGGCGGCGACGATCTGGCGGGTCATGGTGATGTCGGACGCGCTGGGCGTCGGGTCGCCCGAGGGGTGGTTGTGGACGAGGATCATCGCGCTCGCGTTCAGCTCGAGCGCGCGACGGACGACCTCGCGCGGATAGACCGGGACGTGATCGACGGTGCCGCGGGCCTGCTCGTCGTCGGCGATCAGAACGTTCTTGCGGTCCAGATAGAGCACCCGGAACTGCTCGATCGGGGCGTGCGCCATCGCCGTGTGACAATAGTCGATCAGCGCCGCCCAGCTGGTCAGCACCGGCCGGTTCATCACCTTCGAGCGTGCCAGCCGCTGCGCCGAGGCCTCGACGATCTTCAGCTCGGCGATGATCGCCGGTCCGACGCCCTCGACCTGCCCGAGCTGGGCGGGCTCGGCCGAGATCACCCGGTTGAAGTCGCCGAACCGGTCCAGCAACCTGCGCGCCAGCGGTTTCATGTCCTGCCGCGGCACGGCGCGGAAGAGGATCAACTCGAGCAGCTCGTAATCCGGCATCGCCGCCGCGCCGCCCGCGAGAAAACGCTCGCGCAGCCGCGCGCGATGGTCGGCGAGATAGCTCGGCGGCCGTGCGACCGTGCGCGCGGCCATACGTCCCGCCGAGGCGGTGGGCAGGGCGATGCACTCATCCTCGGCACCGATCAGGCCGAAGAGCGGAGCGGGGGCTTCGTGAAAGGCGTGATTCGTGCTCATGCGCCGACGCTGGCACAGGACTCCTTAAGCCCGCGTTAACGCCGGCACGCCCCGCCTCGGGCTGGACGCAAATATCCTCGGGGGAAGCACGCGGCACGCGTGCGTGGGGGCAGACAGCCCCCACGACACCCGCGCCGCACGTCCGACGCTTCCGGTCAGGCCGACAGCCCGTCCCAGAAGCTCTTGATCTTCGAGAAGAAACTTTCGGTCTGCGGGTGGTTGTCGGCCGCGATCTCGTCGAACTCGCGCATCAGCTCGCGCTGCCGCGCCGTCAAGTCGACGGGAGTCTCGACGACCAGCTCGATCACCATGTCGCCGGGCTCGCCGCCCATGCCTGCACCGTGGCGAAGGGGAGGCATCCCCTTGCCGCGCAGCCGCATCTGCCGGCCGGTCTGGCTGCCCGCGGGCACCTTGACCCGGCTGCGGCCGCCGTCGATCGTCGGCACCTCGACCTCGCCGCCCAGCGCGGCCTTGGCCATCCCCACCGGCACCTGGCAGGCGAGCGTCCGGCCGTCGCGCACGAAGATCGGGTGCTCGCGCACCTCGACGAAGATATAGAGGTCGCCCGCCGGCCCGCCGCGCATCCCGGCCTCGCCCTCGCCGGCCAGCCGGATGCGGGTGCCGGTCTCGACCCCCGCGGGGATCGTCACCGACAGCGTCCGGTCCTCGGCCATGCGGCCGGCACCGGCGCAGGACTTGCACGGGTTCTTCACGATCTGGCCGTTGCCGTTGCAGGTCGGGCAGCTGCGCTCGACGGTGAAGAAGCCCTGGCTCGCGCGCACCTTGCCCATGCCGGCGCAGGTCGGGCAGGTCGCGGGCTCGACGGCGCCCTCGGCCCCGGTGCCGTTGCACGCCGAGCACGCCACCGCACCCGGCACGGTGATGGTCTTGTCGAGGCCGCGATACGCCTCTTCCAGAGTCACGCGCAGGTTGTAGCGCAGGTCCGCCCCGCGCGCCGCCCGCGCCCGCCCGCCGCCGCCCTGGCGGGCGTTGACGAACTCGCCAAACAGGTCCTCGAACACGTCCGCGAAGGCCGCGCCGAAGTCGCCCTGCGGGCCGCGCCCGCCGAAGCCGCCGAAACCGCCGCCGCCGTTCTCGAACGCGGCATGGCCGAAGCGGTCATAGGCCGCCTTGCGCTGCGGGTCCTTGAGGCAGTCGTAGGCCTCGTTCACGGCCTTGAAGTCGGCCTCGGAAACCTTGCAGTCGGGGTTCAGGTCCGGGTGCAGCGCCTTGGCCTTGTTGCGGTAGGCCCGCTTGATCTCGTCGCCGCTCGCGCTGCGCGAGACCCCCAGAACGTCGTAAAAGTCGCGCTTTGCCATCTCTGTCCGTGCCACTGCGGCCTGCCCGAGGCCGCCCCTTCACGAAAAGACCGGCCCGCGTGTGGTGCGCGGGCCGGTCCGGTCATCCCTCGCGCTTACTTGCGCTTGTTCTCGCCCAGATCCTCGAAGTCGGCGTCCACGATGTCGTCATCGACATCGCGCGGCCCGTCCTCGCGCTCGCCCGAGTCCTCGCTGGTCTGGCCGGCCTTGTAGATGGCCTCGCCCAGCTTCATCGACGCATCCATCAGGTTCTGGATGCCGCCCTTGATCTTGCCGGCATCCTCGGACTTCAGCGCCTCTTCCAGCGCGCCCGAGGCCAGCTCGATCGCCTCGACGGTCGAGCTGTCGACCTTGTCGCCATGCTCATCGAGCGACTTCTTGGTCGAGTGCAGCAGGCTTTCGGCCTGGTTGCGGGTCTCGACCAGCTCGCGGCGGCCCTTGTCGGCCTCGGCATTCGCCTCGGCGTCTTTGACCATCTTCTCGATGTCCTCGTCGGACAGGCCGCCCGACGCCTGGATGGTGATGTTCTGCGACTTGCCGGTGCCCTTGTCCTTGGCCGAGACCGAGACGATGCCGTTGGCGTCGATGTCGAAGGTCACCTCGATCTGCGGCATCCCGCGCGGGGCCGGCGGAATGTCCTCGAGGTTGAACTGGCCCAGCATCTTGTTGTCGGCCGCCATCTCGCGCTCGCCCTGGAAGACGCGGATGGTCACCGCGTTCTGGTTGTCCTCGGCGGTCGAGAAGGTCTGCGACTTCTTGGTCGGGATGGTGGTGTTGCGGTCGATCAGCCGGGTGAACACGCCGCCCAGCGTCTCGATCCCCAGCGACAGCGGGGTCACGTCCAAGAGCACCACGTCCTTGACGTCACCCTGCAGCACGCCGCCCTGGATCGCCGCGCCCAGCGCCACGACCTCGTCGGGGTTGACGCCCTTGTGGGGCTCTTTCCCGAAGAACGCGGTCACTTCCTCGACCACCTTCGGCATCCGGGTCTGGCCGCCGACGAGGATCACCTCGTCGATGTCGCCCTTCGAGAGGCCCGCATCCTTCAGCGCCGCCTTGCAGGGGTCCATGGTCTTCTTGATCAGGTCACCGACCAGGCTTTCCAGCTTGGCGCGGGTCAGCTTGACGACCATGTGCAGCGGCACGCCGCTCTGCTTGTCCATCGAGATGAACGGCTGGTTGATCTCGGTCTGGCTCGAGGAGCTGAGCTCGATCTTGGCCTTCTCGGCGGCTTCCTTGAGCCGCTGCAGCGCCATCTTGTCCTTGGTCAGGTCGACGCCGTGCTCTTTCTTGAACTCGTCGGCCAGGAACTGGACGATCCGCATGTCGAAGTCCTCGCCGCCGAGGAACGTGTCCCCGTTGGTCGATTTCACCTCGAACAGGCCGTCGTCGATTTCCAGGATGGTGATGTCGAAGGTGCCGCCGCCGAGGTCATAGACCGCGATCGTCTTGCTGTCCTTCTTGTCGAGGCCGTAGGCCAGCGCCGCCGCCGTCGGCTCATTGATGATGCGCAGCACGTCGAGGCCGGCGATCTTGCCGGCGTCCTTGGTCGCCTGCCGCTGGGCGTCGTTGAAGTAGGCCGGGACGGTGATGACCGCCTGCTCGACCTTCTCGCCGAGGTAGCTCTCGGCGGTTTCCTTCATCTTCTGCAGGATCATGGCGCTGATCTGCGCGGGCGAGTATTTCTCGCCGCGGGATTCAACCCACGCATCGCCGTTGCCGCCGTCGACGATCGAATAGGGGACCAGCTTGCGGTCCTTCTCGACGGCCGGGTCGTTCACGCGACGGCCGATCAGGCGCTTGACGGCGAAGATGGTATTTTCCGGGTTGGTGACGGCCTGGCGCTTGGCCGGCTGGCCGACGAGCCGCTCGCTCTCGGTGAAGGCGACGATGGACGGCGTGGTGCGCGCGCCCTCTGCGTTCTCGATGACGCGGGGCTGGCTGCCGTCCATGATGGCGACGCAGCTGTTGGTGGTCCCGAGGTCGATGCCGATGACTTTGGTCATGCGATATACCTTTCTTGCGGCGATGGTGCGGGATGCGGGTCCGTCCGCGGCCCCCGCGCCCCAATCCCGAGTGTCATGCTTGGCCGCGGGGCTGCCCCCGCAGGCTTCGCAACGCTATATAGGAGGCGGTTTCGGCCGTGCAAGCCGCGCAGCCCCCCGTTGCCGAGAGGATTTTACCCGTGAAATCCGCTGCTCCGCAGTCCCCTTCCGCCCCGGCCGCGCGCCCCGCGGCCTCGCTCGATCTGGGCGGGGTGGGGGTCTGGCCGGGGCGGCTCGACGCGGGTGAGCAGGCGGCGCTGATGGCCGAGGTCGCGGCGATCTGGGACGCGGCACCCCCGGTGCGGCCGATGACGCGCTGGGGCAAGCCGCTGAGCGTGGCGATGACCTCGGCCGGGGCACTCGGCTGGACCAGCGACCGGCGCGGCTACCGCTATGAGCCGCGCCAGCCGGACGGGCGGGCGTGGCCGCCGATCCCGGCGCGGCTGCTGGCGCTGTGGGCCGAGGTGACGGGGGCGGCGGTGGCGCCCGACTCGTGCCTCGTGAACCTCTACCGCGAAGGCGCGCGGATGGGGCTGCACCAGGACCGCGACGAGGCCGAGCTTGGCTGGCCGGTGGTCTCGGTCAGCCTCGGCGACGCGGCGCTGTTCCGCGTCGGCGGGGTCGAACGCGGCGGCCAGACGCAGAGCTTGTGGCTCAACTCGGGCGACGTGGTGGTTCTGGCCGGGGCAGGGCGGCTCGTCCACCACGGCATCGACCGCATCCGCGCGGGCAGCTCGGACCTCGTGCCGGGCGGCGGGCGGGTGAACCTCACGCTGCGGGTGGCGGGGCCGACCGGCGGCGCGTGAGGTTTCGCATGATCGTTCGCATGAACTGTGCACGAACGCTGCATGAACGGTGCGCGAACATCGGACGGTTCGTGCATCACCCCGCGCCGCCCAAAGGGGCCGCACTTAGCGCCCGGCCGACCAGCTCAACGAGACGGAATTGCGCGTCACGAATTCCGCCATCAATCCGATCATCAGCATCGCCAGCGTGAAATAGAACGGATATTCCAGATTGGAATTGCGCGGCACGTAATTGATGAAGACGAATCCGCGGGTCTGGTCGATGATATGGAACAGGGGATTCCAGTCGAACATCGACAACAGGAATGTCGGCATCGTGTTGGCCACAAACATCTTGCCCGAGGCGATCATGTTCACCCGCCGCGCCAGCTGGGTGATGATCTTCCCGGCGGTCGGGAACCAGGTGTTGATCGACAGGAAGATCAGCCCGAGGCTGCAACCCGAGAACCACGAAAAGATCAGCATCCCCAGCGTCGCCGGGATGTTTTCGATCGGCTCCGGGTTCATGAAGTTGTGGTAGAGCCAGTAGATCAGCGTGGCCGACAGCACGTTGGTGTAAAGCGCCGACAGCGCCGCCCCGCTCATGGCGATGGCGGTGTTCATCGGCCCGTGCTTGAGCATCGCGCTTTGCGAACTGCCGGCGCCTGCGACCTTCCCCATGGCCTGGTTGAAGGCCATGAACATGAAGATCCCCGACATGATGAACATCAGGAAATCGCCGCGGATCGGCGAGCGCCGGACGCCGAAGATCCAGTACATCGCCAGGAAGCCGACGATCATCACCAGCGATTGCAGCACCGTCATGGCGATGCTCATCAGCGCGTTGGAGTGACCCTGGCGCAGGTTGTGCACCGTCTGGTGATAGATCAGCGCGCCGGTGGTGAACACGGCCTCGAACAGGTTGCGGGTGCGGCGCTGGACGAACATGGCGGGCGGGTCTCGGGCTGGATGAAGGACGCCGGAACGGTCGGGGAATCGGGCCGGACGCGGGGGCGCGCTTGCTCATCGGCCCGGGGACGATCATATGTGAGGGCAGGGGATCATTCAATCTCGCCCACCCGGCCAAGGCCGCTCCGGGGGCGCTGCCGGCAGGGGATTATCCATGCAATTCGATACACTCGCCTCCGAGATGCGCCGTCTCGCGCTCGCCGCCGGGGCGCGGATCATGCAGGTCTATGACAGCCCCGAGTTCGAGGTCCGCGCCAAGTCCGACGCCTCGCCCGTGACCGAGGCCGACGAGGCCGCCGACGCGCTGATCTCGGAGGGGCTGCGCGCCGCGTTCCCGCACATCCCGCTGGTGACCGAGGAGCAGGCCGCGACCCACGCCCAGACCCACGCGAGCTTCCTGATCGTCGACCCGCTCGACGGCACCAAGGAGTTCGTGCAGCGCCGCGGCGATTTCACCGTGAACATCGCCTATGTGCAGGACGGCGTGCCGGTCCGCGGCGTGGTCTATGCGCCCGCCCGGGGGCGGCTCTTCTGCACCACCGCCGACGGCCGCTCGGTCGAGGAGACCGGCCCCTTCGGCCCCGAGATCGGCGCGATCCACGCGATCGGCGTCAACCCGATGCCCGACAACCGCGGGCTGATGGTCGTCGCCTCCAAGTCGCACCGCGACCAGGCGACCGACGACTACATCGGGCGCTACGGGGTGCGCGACATGACCTCGGCGGGCTCCTCGCTCAAGTTCTGCCTCGTGGCGACGGGCGAGGCCGACCTCTACCCCCGTCTCGGCCGGACGATGGAGTGGGACACGGCCGCCGGCGACGCGATCCTGCGCGGCGCGGGGGGCGAGGTGGTGCGCTTCGACGACCACACGCCGCTGATCTATGGCAAGCCGGGGTTCGAGAACCCGTTCTTCATCGCCTACGCCCCCGGCGTGCTGCTGCACCCGCAGGGTTGAGGCGATGTCGGTCGTCATCGTCATCCCGGCGCGGTTCGCCTCGACCCGCTACCCCGGCAAGCCGCTGGTCGAGCTGCGCGGCGCGGGCGGCGAGGCCCGCAGCCTGATCCGCCGCAGCTGGGACGCCGCCCGCGAGGTCGCCGGGGTCGAGCGCGTGATCGTTGCCACCGACGACGCCCGCATCGCCGACCATGCGGCGGGCTTCGGCGCCGAGGTCGCCATGACCAGCCCCGACTGCCGCAACGGCACCGAGCGCTGTGCCGAGGTGCTGGGCCAGCTTGCCGCGCGCCCCGAGATCGTCGTGAACCTGCAGGGCGACGCGCCGCTGACCCCCGCCTGGTTCGTGGAAGAACTGGTCGCGGGGCTGCGCGCCGCCCCGGGGGCCGAGGTCGCCACCCCGGTGCTGAACGCGACCGGCGCGATGCGCGCCGACCTGATCGCCGATCGCGCCGCGGGGCGGGTGGGTGGCACCACGGCGGTCTTCGGTGCCGACCGCTCGGCGCTCTACTTCTCGAAGGAAGTCATTCCCTACGTGGGGCACGAGCTGGCGCCCGACGCGCCGAGCCCGGTCTATCACCACGTCGGGGTCTATGCCTATCGCCCGGACGCGCTCGCCGCATATCCCGGCTGGCCCGAGGGGGTGCTGGAACGGCTCGAGGGGCTCGAGCAGCTGCGCTTCCTCGAGCAGGGGCGGCGGGTGCTCTGCGTCGAGGTCGAGGCCCGCGGCCGCGCCTTCTGGGAGCTGAACAACCCCTCGGACGTCTCCCGCATCGAATCGATGCTGGCCGGGATGGGGGTGGCCTGACCGCCACCGGTCTCCCGATCGAGGGACCGGACAAACGGTCGCGGCAGCGCGGCCCGCCCGTCTCAGCCGGATCGTTTTCGGGGCTGATCAGCGGTTTGCCTGCCGGCTGACCAAATTAATGCTGCTTTGCGGCATTTAATTGGCCCCCTCCGCTGCGTCCGCCTTGCCGGTGGGAACGGAGAGGCCGATAATGTGTTCACCGGCACGGCTCGCATGCGGAGGTTCGTTGATGCAGCGCAAGGTTACCAAGGCAATCTTTCCCGTGGCCGGTCTCGGAACCCGATTCCTGCCCGCCACCAAGTCCATTCCCAAGGAAATCATGACGCTCGTGGACCGTCCGTTGATCCAGTATGCGATCGACGAGGCGCGCGCGGCCGGGATCAAGGAATTCATCTTTGTCACCTCGCGCGGCAAGGGCGCGCTCGAGGATTACTTCGACCACGCGCATGAGCTGGAAAACACCCTGCGCAAGGCCGGCAAGGACGATCTGCTGGAACTGCTGCGGCAGACCAACATGGAATCGGGCGCCATCGCCTATATCCGCCAGCACAAGGCGATGGGCCTGGGCCACGCGGTGTGGTGTGCCCGCCGCCTGATCGGGGACGAGCCCTTCGCGGTGCTGCTGACCGACGACGTAATCGCCGGCGATCCGCCCTGCCTGCAGCAGATGATCGAGGCCCACCGCGAGACCGGCGGCAGCATGGTCGCCACGATGGAAGTCCCGCGCGAGAAGACCAAGTCCTACGGCGTCCTCGACGTGGCCGAGGACATGGGCGCCATCGTCCGCGCCCGGGGCATGGTCGAGAAGCCCAAGGACAACCCGCCGTCGAACCTCGCGGTGATCGGGCGCTACATCCTCGCGCCAACGGTCATGGACAACCTCAACAAGCTCAAGCAGGGCGCGGGCGGCGAGATCCAGCTGACCGACGCCATCGCCGACGAGATCGAGGAAGGCCGCCCCGTGTTCGGCCTGCGCTTCCGCGGCCAGCGCTACGACTGCGGCTCGAAGGCCGGGTTCCTGCAGGCGACGGTGGCCTTTGGCCTTGCCCGCGAAGAGCTGCGCGACGAGTTCGCCGACTACCTCGCCGACGTCATGGCGATGCGCAAGGCTGCCGAGTAAGGCATGGCCGACCGGGTTCTCGTGACCGGCGGCGCCGGGTACATCGGCTCGCACGCCTGCAAGGCGCTGGCGGCGGCGGGGTTCATCCCCGTCACCTACGACAACTTCTGCACCGGCTGGCGCGAGGCGGTGAAGTTCGGCCCCTGCGTCGAGGGCGACCTCGCCGACCGCGAGCGGCTGGATGCGGCGTTCCGCGAGCATTCGCCGGTGGCGGTGATGCATTTCGCCGCGCTGAGCCAGGTGGGCGAGGCGATGCGCGAGCCGGGCAAGTACTGGCGCGGCAACGTCGCGGCCTCGCTCACGCTGATCGAGGCGACGGTCGCCGCGGGCGTGCGGGACTTCGTCTTCAGCTCGACCTGCGCCACCTACGGCGACCACGACGGGGTGGTGCTGGACGAGGACACGCCGCAGCACCCGCTCAACGCCTATGGCGCGAGCAAGCGGGCGATCGAGGACATGCTCGCCGACTTCGGCGCCTCGGACGGGCTGCGTTCGGTGATCTTCCGCTATTTCAACGTGGCGGGCGCCGATCCCGACGCCGAGGTGGGCGAGTTCCACCAGCCCGAGACGCATCTCGTGCCGCTGATCCTCGACGCCATCGACGGCAAGCGCCCGGCGCTGACCATCCACGGCACCGACTATCCGACCCCGGACGGCACCTGCATCCGCGACTATGTCCACGTTGTCGATCTGGTGGCGGCGCATGTGCTGGGGCTCGACTGGCTGCGCCGCTCTGACGCCTTCCCGCAGGGCGGGACCGAGGTCTTCTGCCTCGGCACCGGCAACGGGTTTTCGGTGCGCGAGGTGGTGGACCAGTCGCGCTGCGTGACCAACCGCGAGGTGCCGATGGTGGACGGGCCGCGGCGCGCGGGCGATGCGGTCAAGCTCGTCTCGGGCAGCGAAAAGGCCGGGCGGGTGCTCGGCTGGCGGCCGGAACGCTCGACCCTGCCGCTGATGATCGCCGACGCGTGGCGCTGGCACCAGACGGGGCACTACGCGGCCTGAGATGGGGGCCGCGCCGTCCGCTCTGCCCACCGCTGATCCCGGCAGGCGTCGCCCCGGCGCGGCGCTGCGGCTTGACCTGCGGCGCCGGCGGATCCTGTGGGCGGCCTTTCGCAGCCGCCGCGACCTGACCCATGTGTCGGGCCCCGTGCCGCCGCCGCGCGGCGGGGTGCTCGCCGTCGCCGTGGTGCGCAACGAGATGGGGCGGCTGCCGCACTGGCTCGACCACCACCGCCGGCTGGGCATGCGGCATTTCCTGATCGTGGACAACGCGAGCGACGACGGCGGTGCGGCGTGGCTGGCGGCGCAGCCGGACGTGACGCTGTGGACGACCGCGGCCAGCTACCGCGCCTCGCGGTTCGGGCGCGACTGGACGAACTGGCTGCTCTCGCGCCATGGCGCGGGGCGGTGGTGCCTGACGCTCGACGCCGACGAGCTGTTCGGCTTTCCCCACGACGACCGGGCGACTCTCGACGACCTGAGCGCCGAGCTGGACCGGCGCCGGGTGGCCGCGCTGGGGGCGCTGATGGTCGAGCTGTTCCCGCAGGGGCCGCTCGATCCGGGCGGGCTGGGGTCCGAGGCGGCGCTCGCGCGGCTCGCGTGGTTCGACGCCGGCCCCTACCGCTGCCGGGTGCAGGCGCCGCTCGGCAACCGCTGGGTGCAGGGCGGGGTGCGCGACCGGGTGTTCTTCGCCGACCGCCCGCACCGGGCGCCGACGCTGAACAAGCTGCCGCTGGTGCGCTGGCGGCGCGGCTACGCCTATGTGAACTCGACCCACTCGATGCTGCCGGCGCGGCTGAATGCCTGCTGGGACGGGCCGGGCGATCCGCGCCTGTCGGGCGCGCTGTTGCACACCAAGTTCCTGCCCGAGATCGTCGCAAAATCCGCCATCGAGCGGACCCGCCGCCAGCATTTCCACGACCCCGACGCCTTCGACGACTACTACGCTGCGCTGAGCGCCAACCCCGACCTGTGGCACCCCGGCGCAGCCCGGTTGGCGGGCTGGCAGAGCCTTGTTGCCGCGGGGTTGATGGGAACGGGTGACTGGTGCCCGCCGTGGTAATCGGACGCACCGTCCGGCCTCTTCGTGCCCTCGAGAAAATCATTCGCTCTTCACCTGCCGTTATGGATAGGTGTGCTACAATGAGAATTGTCCTATTGGTTCGGGCAGGCCAACCAGCCTTGCCCGGTACTGTTTTCAAGTCGGGATTGTCGTTTTGAGTGGTTTGCTTGATCGGCTGGTTGGCCTGTTCCGCTTGCGCGTTGCCCGGCAGTATTACGTCGGGCGTGCGATGCGGCGTGGGCGGCGCCTGACGGCGGTGCGCGACCGGACCGGGCAGATCGGTCCCCATGCGATCCTCTGCTTCGTCACCCTCCGCAACGAGCGGGTGCGCCTTCCCTATTTTCTCGAGTATTACCGTGCGATCGGCGTCGAACACTTCCTGATCGTGGACAACGCCAGCACCGACGGCGGCGGCGTATATCTTGCCAGGCAACCGGATGTGTCGTTGTGGACGACCGCGGAAAGCTACAAGGGCGCGCGATTCGGGATGGACTGGATCAACCATCTCTTGCGCCGGTATGGCAGCGGCCACTGGTGCCTGACCGTCGATCCCGACGAGTTCCTCGTCTATCCCCACGCCAACACCCGCCCGCTCGGCGCGCTGACCGACTGGCTTGAGGCCTCGGGGCAACGGGCCTTTTCGGCGATGCTGCTCGACATGTATCCAAGGGGTTCGATCTCGGAGCAGCCTTACGTCGAGGGGCAGGACCCGTTCGAGATCGCCAGCTGGTTCGACCCCGCGAACTACGCGATCCGCAAGAACCGCCGATTCCGCAATCTCTGGATCCGAGGCGGCCCACGGGCGCGGGTGTTCTTCGCCGACAACCCCGAGGCGGCGCCGGCACTGAACAAGATCCCGCTCGTCAAATGGCAGCGGCGATTCGCCTATGTGAGCTCGACGCATATGCTGCTGCCGCGCTCGCTCAACGTCGTCTACGATGAGGACGGTGGAGAGATGGCCTCGGGGGCGCTGCTTCACGCCAAGTTCCTGTCCACGTTCGTGGAGAAATCGACTGAAGAACTCGACCGGCGGCAGCATTACGCCAACAGCCAGGAATATCGGGCATATCACCAAGGCTTGCAGGCGCAGGTGAACTTCTGGTGTCCGCAATCCCGCCGCTACCGTGACTGGCGGCAGCTCGAGGATCTCGGGCTGATCTCTCGGGGGAACTGGGTATGAGCGGGCCGGGTGGGAACCACGATTCCGACAATGGACCGCAGGCGGGCCTGCAGTCCGGACGGACCACGGATGCCGGGTCCGGAATGTCGCTTCCCCCGTGGAGGGTTGACGGTGCCGCAGACGCCGACGCGCGGCGGCTTGGAGAGCGGCCCATGTCCTCCGGCGCGGGCGTACCCGGACGGAAGGCGACGGTGATCCCGCTGCCCGGCGCCGAAGGTGCCCCGCAGCCCGTGCAACTGGGCGTGGTGATGCTGTGCCACGAACGGTTGCCGCTGGCCGCGCGGATGGCGCGCCTCTGGGTCGACGGCGGGGCCTGCGTGGCGATGCACGTCGATGCCAAGGCCTCCGAAGCCGAACTGGCCGGGATGCGGGCCGATCTGGCCGACCTGCCGATCATCGAGGCGCCGCGCCGGCCGTGCAGTTGGGGCACATTCAGTCTCGTCGCGGCCACGCAGGACGCCGCGGCCGCGCTGATCGCGGCTCACCCCCAGCTGACCCACGTGATCCTCGTCTCGGGTGCCTGCCTGCCGCTGCGCCCGATAGAGGAGCTGCGGCTGTTCCTCGCCCGCTCTCCCGACGCCGACTTCATCGAAAGCGTCGATGTGTCGGACGTGGACTGGACCATCGGAGGCTTGAGCGAAGAGCGGTTCACCCTGCATTTTCCGGTGCCGTTCCGCCGCAACCGCAAGCTCTTCGATCGGCTGGTGGACTGGCAGCGCCGGCTGGGCATCCAGCGTGCCCTGCCGCAGGGGATCAACCCGCACATCGGTTCTCAATGGTGGTGCCTTACCACCCGCACCCTCGGGGCGATTCTGTCCGACCCGCGGCGAGAGGAGTTCGATCAGTATTTCCGCCGGGTCTGGATCCCGGACGAAAGCTATTTCCAGACCCTCGCCCGCCGCCACTCGGTTCACATCGAAAGCCGGTCACTGACGCTGGCCAAGTTCGACCATGACGGCAAGCCCTACGTCTTCTACGACGATCATCGCGGGCTGCTGGCAAACTCGCGCATCTTCGTCGCGCGCAAGATCTGGCCGGGGGCGCGGGCGCTCTACGACGCTTTCCCCCAGCCCGGCGAGGGGGCCGCACGCCATGACGAGCCCGACACAGAGCGGATCGAGGCGCTGCTTGAGCGGGGGGCACAGCGCCGGCAGACGGGGCGACCGGGGCTTTACATGCAGAGCCGCTATCCGCGCAAGGACTCCGAGAACGGCAAGACCTCGCAGCCCTATACGGTGATCTATGGCCTCGGCGACGTTTATATCGGCCTGCGCGGTTGGCTGGCCGCCGCCACGCGGCGAGAGGTCCACGGGGCGATCCTCTCGGATGACGAGATCGAGTTCGCCTCGGGCGGCCCGACGGGGCCGGGGGCTCTGTCGGCCAATCCGGGCCTGCGTGATCTCGATCCGCAGGGATTTCTGACCTCGCTCGTCCGCTCGTCGAGCCAGATGCCGGCGTTTCACTGTTCGCCGCGGGATGACCAGTCGCTGAACTGGTTTCTCGCCACCGATCCGAACGCCCGGTTGTTCGTGCTGACCGGGGCATGGGTGGTGCCATTGCTGCAGTCCGACATGCCGTTCGACGACATCCGCCGCATTTCGGCGCGAATGCAGCGGGCCGAATTCGCGTTCCTCGGTATCCTCGAGTCGGTCTGGGTCAAGGCGCGGGTGCGGCGCTGGGCGCTGGCCGACGTGATTGCGGCCCCCGACGAGCCGCTGTCCGAGGTGTTCAGCACCCTCAGGCCCGAGTGGGGCGACCGGATGCCGCCCGCGCCGCCGCTACGCGACATGTCCGGGGTCGAGGCGATGCTGCGCCGCCTGCGGAACGCCGGTCTGAAGCCGCGCGGGATGGGCAATCCGCGGCTGCTGCGCGGGTTGGCCGCGGCGGCCGACCCGCCGACCGGTGACCAGATCGACGAGGCGCCGGAATGGCGGGGGCTGGCAAGCTGACCGAGCGGGCCGGGGATTGTTGGTGTCAGGGCTAAGGGCCCTGCGGGTCGGTGACGGACACGGTTGACCTTGCCCGCGCGGCGTCCGACCGTGCGCCCGCCCCCGCACCCGCCGCGGCACCAGACCGCCAGGACCGCCCCATGCCCCAGTTCACCAGCTTCGTCATCTTCGCCGGGATGCGGACCGGGTCGAACCTGCTCGAGGCGACGCTGAACGCCCACGACCTCGCCTGCTTCGGCGAGGCCTATAATCCCTATTTCATGGGCTGGCCGGACCAGGCGACGCTCTACGACATGACGCTCGCCGATCGTGAGGCCGATCCGCTCGCGCTCTGGCAGCACATGGCGCGGGCGCGCAAGGTCAAGGGCTTCCGCTATTTCCACGACCACGACCCGCGGGTGTTCGAGCCGGTGATGGACGACCCGGCCTGCGCCAAGATCGTGCTGACCCGCAACCCGGTGGACAGCTTCGTGTCGACCCAGCTCGCCTATGCGACCGACCAGTGGAAGCTGAACGAGACCGAGGTGCCGATCCCCGCCCGCATCGCCTTTGATGCGGCGGCGTTCCGCGATCATCTGGCCGCGACGCAGGGATTTCTCGAGCGCATCCAGCACGGGTTGCAGCGGCGCGGGCAGACGGCGTTCTGGCTCAGCTACGACGACCTGCGCGACGCGGGTGTGATGACCGGGCTCGCGCACTGGCTGGGGCGGACCGACCTCACCCATGTCGAGCCCGCCCAGGACCAGGTGCCGCAGAACCCGCGCGAGATGGCCGACAAGGTCGAGAACTTCGCCGCCTTGCAGGCCGAGATCGCCGCCGCCGACCCGTTCCTACTCTCCCGCATCCCGGGGTTTGAGCCGACGCGGGGACCGGCGGTGCCCTCGTTCCAGACGCTCGAGGCGGGGCAGGGGCTGCTGTTCATGCCGGTGCGCGGCGGGCCGTCGGCGCAGGTCGAGGCATGGCTGGGCACCCTCGGCCCGGTCGCGGGCGAGCTGACGCAGAACGCGCTGCGGCAGTGGAAACGCGCCCACCCCGGCCACCGCAGCGTGACGGTGCTGCGCCACCCGCTGCCGCGCGCGTGGGCGGCGTTTCACGCCATGCTCTCGGGCCGCAAGCCCGAGCTGCGGACGGTCTTGCGCGACGTGCACCGGGTGCCGCTGCCGCCCGACGACGCGCTGGGCGCGCTGGACGAGGCCGCGCTGGTGCCGCTGTTCGCGGCCTTCCTCGATTTCCTGCGCCGCAACCTGAACGGCCAGACCGGCATCCCGACCCATCCGGGCTGGGCGAGCCAGTCCGAGGTGCTGGCCGGGTTCGCCCGCTTCGGCGCCCCCGACCTCGTGGCGCGCGAGGCGCGGATGCAGGACGAGCTGGGGTTCCTCGCCCGCAGCGCCGGGATCGACCGCGACGGCCCGGGGCCCGAGCCGGTGCCGGCGATCCTCGACGATCCGGCGCTGCGCAAGGCGGCGCGTGCCGCCTATCTGCGCGACTACGTGGCCTTCGGCTTCGACGACAGGCCCTGATCGATCCGTTCGCCCAGCAGCGGCGCGGCGCGGTCCAGCGCCAGCGCGCTGCGCGAGAAGACCAGCGGCGAGCGCAGCCCGGCGATCCCCTCGGGCGCGATCTGCATCCCGCGGGCGACCACCTGCGGCTCGGCCAGCGCGTCGGCGACGGTGTTGATCGGGCCGACCGGGACGCCGGCGCCTTCGAGCGCGGCGATGACCTCGGCCCGGGTCCGCGCGCCGGTCGCCGCCGCGATGATCGGCGTCAGCGCGGCGCGGTGGGCCACCCGGGCGGGGTTCGTCGCATAGGCCGGATCGGTGTCGAGCGCCCCGAGCTCCAGCGCCCGGCACAGCCCGGCGAACTGCCGGTCGTTGCCGCAGGCGATGATGACGTGCCCGTCGGCCGCCGGAAACACCTGATAGGGCACGATGTTCGGATGCGCGTTCCCAAGCCGCGAGGGCGCCGTCCCGCTGTGGAGGTAGTTCATCGCCTGGTTGGCCAGCACCGCCACGCCAACGTCCAAGAGCGACAGGTCCACCCGCTGCCCGCGGCCGGAGCGTTCCCGCTCGGCCAGCGCCGCCTGGATGCCGATCACCCCGTAAAGCCCGGTGAAGATGTCGATCCAGGCCACCCCCACCTTCTGCGGTTCGCCCCCCGGCTCGCCGGTCAGGTCCATGATCCCGCACATCCCCTGGATCAGGAAATCATAGCCCGGCTGGCTCGCCCGCGGCCCGTCCTGGCCGAAGCCGGTGACCGAGGCATAGACCAGCCGCGGGTTCGCCGCCGCAAGGCTCTCGTAGTCGAGGCCGAAGCGCTTGAGCCCGCCCACCTTGAAGTTCTCGACCACCGCGTCGGCGGTGGCGATCAGCTCTTTCAGCCGGGCGAGGTCGTCCGGGTTGCCGAAGTCGCAGGTGATCGAGGTCTTGCCGCGGTTGGCGGCGTGGAAATAGGCCGCCACCCGCTCGGTTCCCCCGTCGGGGCGCGGCCGGTCGAGGAAGGGCGGGCCCCAGCGGCGGGTGTCGTCGCCCTCGGGCGCCTCGATCTTGATGACCTCGGCGCCCAGATCGGCCAGCGTCTGGCCGATCCACGGGCCGGCGAGGATGCGCGCCAACTCGACGACGCGCAGGCCTTTCAGCGGGCCGTCCCCCGCCACCGCGGCTGGCCCGTCGCTCACGCGAAGGCCTGCAGGCCGGTGATGGCGCGGCCGAGGATCAGCGCGTGGACGTCATGCGTGCCCTCGTAGGTGTTCACCGTCTCGAGGTTCGCCGCGTGGCGCATCACCTGGAACTCTTCGGCGATGCCGTTGCCGCCGTGCATGTCCCGGGCGACCCGCGCGATGTCCAGCGCCTTGCCGCAGTTGTTGCGCTTGACGATGGAAATCATTTCCGGCGCGGCCTGCGCCGCGTCCATCAGCCGCCCGACCTGCAGCGAGGCCTGCAGCCCCAGCGTGATCTCGGTCATCATGTTGGCGAGCTTGAGCTGGTAGAGCTGGGTGTTGGCCAGCGGCCGGCGGAACTGCTGCCGGTCAAGCCCGTACTGCCGCGCGGCGTGGAAGCAGAACTCGGCCGCGCCGAGCACCCCCCACGAGATCCCGTAGCGGGCGCGGTTGAGGCAGCCGAACGGCCCCTTCAGCCCCTCGACGTTGGGCAGCAGCGCGTCCTCGCCCACATCGACGTCCGACATCACGATCTCGCCGGTGATCGAGGCGCGCAAGCTCAGCTTGCCCTCGATCTTGGGCGCAGACAGACCCTTCATTCCCTTCTCGAGGACGAAGCCGCGGATCTTGCCGCCATGCGCCTCGGACTTGGCCCAGACCACGAACACGTCCGCGATGGGCGAGTTCGAGATCCACATCTTCGACCCGTTCAGCACATAGCCGTTCGCGGTCTTCTTCGCCGTGGTCTTCATGCCGCCGGGGTCCGAGCCCGCGTCCGGCTCGGTCAGGCCGAAGCAGCCGATCCACTCGCCCGAGGCGAGCTTGGGCAGGTATTTCTGCCGCTGCTCTTCCGAGCCGTAGGCGTAGATCGGATACATCACCAGCGACGACTGCACCGACATCATCGAGCGATAGCCCGAATCCACTCGCTCGACCTCGCGCGCGACCAGCCCGTAGCTGACGTAGGACGCGCCGAGCCCGCCGTATTCCTCGGGGATGGTCACGCCCAGAAGGCCCATCTCGCCCATCTCGGCGAAGATCGCGGGGTCGGTCTTTTCCTCGCGGTAGGCGGCGATGACGCGGGGGGCGAGTTTTTCCTGCGCATAGGCGCGGGCCGAATCGCGCATCATCCGCTCGTCCTCGGACAGTTGCCCGTCGAGGCGGAAGGGGTCCTGCCAGTCAAAGGCGGTGAGGTCCGGGGCGTCCTTGGGTTTCAGCGTGGCCATGCGACTCTCCTGATCGGGTGAGGGGAACCGGGGCGCGCGTGCGCCGCCCGGTTGCGACATTGGGCTTGTCATAGCCCACCGTCCCCTCGCAAAACAGCGCCATCTGATCGCCGGTTGTTGAGTTTTCCGCATGAACCGTGCCCGCCACACCCCGACCGTCGCCGAGCTGTCGGCGCTCGTCGCCTGCGCCCGGCTGGGGACGGCGGCGGCGGCGGCCGAGACGCTGGGGCTGACGCCGAGCGCGGTCAGCCGCTCGATCCGCGGGCTCGAGGACCGGCTGGGGGTGGCGCTCTTCGCGCGGCGCCGGCAGCGGCTGGTGCTGTCGGACGCGGGCCGCGCGCTGGTCCGCGATGCCGAGGCGATCCTGGGCCAGATCGACGCCTCGGCGCGGATGGTGATGGCCTTCGGCGGCTCGGGCGCGGTGCTGCGGCTGGCGGTGCTGCCGACCTTCGCCGCCGCCTGGCTGATCCCGCGGCTGGCCGATTTCGCCCGCATCGCGCCCGAGGTCTCGCTGGACCTGACGGCCGAGCTCGGGCCGGTGGATTTCGACGCAGGCCCCTTCGACGCGGCGATCCAGCGCGCCGACCTCGCCCGGCCGGGGACGGTGGTGACGCCCTTGGCCGCCGAGCGGCTGGTGGTCGTGGCGGCGCCTGCGCTGGCCGGGGCGGGGCTTCTGGACCCCGCGGCCGTGGCGCGCCTGCCGCTGATCCAGCAATCCACCCGGCCGCGGCTCTGGGCCGACTGGTTCGCGGCCGCGGGCGCGGGGCCGGAACCCGCGCACCCGCGCGGGCCGCGCTTTGCCCAGTTCGGCATGATCCTCGCCGCCGCGCGGGCCGGGATGGGGGCGGCGATCCTGCCCGACATCTTCGTGGCCGAGGCGCTGGCCGACGGTAGCCTTGCCCTTTTGTCGCAGACGGCGCTGCCCGGCCCCTCGCCCTATGCGCTGATCCGCCCCGACCGCGAGCCCGGCCCGGCGCTGGCGCGGCTGGCCGCCTGGCTCGAGACCGGCGCGCCGGGCTGAGGCCCCGGCCTTGCGGGCGGCGGCGAAGGCGCAGAGACTGCCCGCAGCCATCCGAAACCGGAGCGCCATGCCGTGACCGACCTCTCCCCCCCACGCCCGACCCGCCTCGACGCCGCACCCAATCCGGCGCCCGATCCCGAGAGCGCCCCCGAGGACACGCTCGCCGACGAGCGCCGCGACACGATCCTGAGCGCGATCACGGTCGCGGGGATGGCGCTGGCGGCGCTCGCCACCTGGGTGGTGCCGCAGCCGGCGCTGGCGTGGACGGGGATCGTGCTCGTCTATCTCGCCGGGGGCATCCCGCCCGCGGTGGAGTCGCTGACCCGGCTGGTCCGCGAACGCGAGATCGACATCGACCTGCTCATGGTCATCGCGGCGCTGGCCGCGGCGGCGGTGGGCGGCGCGCTGGAAGGCGGGGTGCTGCTCACGCTCTTCAGCATCTCGGGCACGCTCGAGACCCGGGCGATGGGCAAGGCCCGCCGCGCCGTCGAGGCGCTGATGGCGCTGCGCCCGGACACCGCGCTGCGGCTCGGCCCGGGCGGCGAGGTCACCGAGGTCGCGGTCGGCACGCTGGTGGCAGGCGACCGCGTGGTGCTGCGCCCCGGCGCGCGGGTACCGGTCGACGGCGTGCTGCGCGAAGGCACGGCGAGCGTCGACGAATCCACCATCACCGGCGAATCGATGCCGGTCGCCAAGGAGCCCGGCGCGCGGATGCACGAGGCGACGGTGAACCTCGACGGGGTGCTGACGGTCGAGGTGCTGCGGCCGCTCTCGGAAAGCACGGTCGCGCGGATGATCCAGATGGTGACCGAGGCGCAGGCGGCCAAGGCCCCGGCCGAACGCTTCTCGGCCTGGTTCGGGCAGCGCTACACCATCGCCGTGCTGCTGGGCGCGGTGGTGGCGCTGCTGGCGTTCCGGGCGCTCGGCCACGGCTGGGACAGCGCGCTTTACCGCGCGGCGACGCTGCTGGTCGCGGCGAGCCCCTGCGCGGTGGTGATCTCGGTTCCCGCGGCGATCCTGTCGGCGCTGTCGGCGGCGGCGCATGGCGGGGTGCTGTTCAAGGGCGGGGCGCCGCTCGAGGCGCTGGCCAAGGTCGAAAGCTTCGCCTTCGACAAGACCGGCACGCTGACCACGGGACGGGCCGACCTGACCGGCCTCTGGGCCGCGGACGGGGACGAGGACGCGCTGCTGTCCCGCCTCGCCGGGATCGAGGCACAATCCGAGCACCCGATCGCCGCCGCGATCCGCCGCGCCGCCGCCGCCCGCGGCCTGACCCCGCCCGCGGTCAGCGACCTGAAGAACAGCGCCAGCGAGGGGATCGAGGGGCAGGACGCCCAAGGCCCGCTCTGGGCCGGCAACCTGCGGATGGTGGCGCGGCACGGCGCGGTGCTGCCGCCCGCAGCCGAGGCCTTTGCTGCGGGCGATGCGACGACGGTCTATCTCGGCCGCGGCGACCGGCTGCTCGGGGCCGCGACGGTGGCGGACCGGCCGCGGGAGACCTCGGCCCCGGCGCTCGCGCAGCTGCGCGCGCAGGGGGCGGGGCTGGCGCTGATGACCGGCGACCGCCGCGCGGTGGCGCTGCGGGTCGGCCGGGCGCTCGGGTTCCGCGACGACGAGATCCACGCCGACCTTCTGCCCGAGGACAAGGTCGAGCTGGTGGCGGCGCTTGCGTCACGCGGCCCGGTGGCCTTCGTCGGCGACGGGGTGAACGATGCGGCGGCGCTGGCGCGGGCCGATGTGGGCATCGCCATGGGGGCTGCGGGGTCCGACATCGCGCTCGCCACCGCGGACGTGGCGCTGCTGGCCGAGGACATGACCCGGCTGGTCGCGGCCCGGTCGCTCGCCCGGCGCACCGACCGGATCATCCGCCAGAACCTGACCTTCGCGCTCGGCGCGATGGTGGTGCTGGTGCTCGCGGGCGCGTTCCTCGCCCTGCCGCTGCCGCTCGCCGTGATCGGGCACGAGGGCGGCACGCTGCTGGTGGTGCTGAACGGGATGCGGCTGCTCGCCGACCCGATCCGGCGGCCGGGCAGGGCGGCCGCGGTGTCCGGCGCGCCCCGCCCGGGCGGGACGCCGGCCGCGGCTCAGCCCGCGCGACGATAGAGGCGATAGTCGCGGCTGCGCAGCGGCAGCGTCTCGCGCAGCGCCCAGCCCGCGCCCGGCGGCTTGGCGCCCGGCACGATCAGCGTGCCCTCCGGGTGCGCCGCCCCCCATGCGGCCGCCGCCGCCGCGTCGGGCAGCAGCGCCACCGGCGCGGTGAGGCGGGCGGCGAAGTTGAACTCTCCGGCATAGTCGGCGGCCATGAGCGCGAGGCCGTCGCCCTCGCGCCCCGCCAGATGCGCCGCGATGGGCGCCGTGTCATAGCGCGCGAACAGCACCGGGGCGGCGGCGAAATGCAGCCCCAGCACCGCGCCGAGCGCCAGCGCCGGCACCCCCGTCGCGGGCGGCAGGCGCCAGAGCCCCAGCACCCCGGCCATGAGGCTGACCCCGGCCAGCGCCAGCGCCGCGGGCGGCAGCGGCGGCAGCGCCCCCAGCCGCCCCACCGCCGCCGCGACCGGCAGCGCCACGACTCCGATGAGCGGCAGCACCAGCAGCGCCCTCCGCCACGGCGAGAGCGCCCGCGCCGGCACCGTCGCCGCCAGCAGCGCGAGCGCCGGCAGCTCGGGCAGCAGGTAGTGCATCTGCTTGCCGCTGATGAGCGAGAACGCCGCCAGCGCCGCCGCCATCCACAGCCCGAGCATCCGCCCCGCCGCGCGCCCCGGCTGGGGTCGCCCCGGAAGCCAGCCGAAGGGCCAGACCATCAGCGGCAGCAGCGCGAGGTAGAACCACACCGGCCGCCCGTGGTCGAAGGCCGAAACGACGCGCCCGGCGCTCTGCCGCCACAGCACCTCGACCCCGTAGGCCTCGCCGCCCGTAAGCAGCGCCGGGACCAGCCACAGCGCCGCGATCCCGGCCCCGAGCGCCAGCCCGCGCGCCGCCATCCCGGCGGTCGCGCGCCAGCCGGTCCCGCGCCACCACGGCTGCGCCAGCAGCACCGGCAGGACGTGGATCAGCACCACCGGCCCCTTGGCGAGCGCCCCGAGCCCGAGGCCGAGGCCCACGAGCCGCCAGTCGCCGCGCAGCACCCCGATCAGCGCGGTCAGCACCGTCGCGGTCAGAAGCGCGTCGAACATCGTGGCCGAGCCGAAGGTCAGGAACAGCGGCAGGGTGGCGAGGATCAGCATCGCCCGCGGCGCCCGCGCCGGCTCGCCGGGCCAGAGCTGCCGCGCCAGCACCCCGGTCAGCGCCACGCTGAGCACTGCGGCCGCCGGGCCGACCAGCCGGGCCGCGAACCCGCTGACCCCGGTCACCGCCCACACCGCATCCATCAGCCAGAACAGCAGCGGCGGCTTGTGGCCATAGACCGCGCCGTTCAGATGCGGGACGAGGTGCTCGCCGCGGGTCACCATCTCCCACGCGACGGCGAGGTAGCGGGTCTCGTCCACCGGCGTCGCCGGGCGCAGCAGGATCAGCGTCAGGGCGGACAGGGCGAAGAGGGCGACCGGCAGGGCCAGCGCCGCGCGGCGGCTGAGGGGCATCGGGGGTTCTCGCAACGGACTGGCGCCCCTGCTGGCAGCGGATGCTGACAGCCAGCTTTCAGCCGAGCGCACAGGCGAGGGCGAACCACGCGGCGGTCTCGGCCAGCACCTGGGTGGCGCCCAGCACGTCCCCGGTCTGCCCGCCCAGCCGCCGCTGCGCCAGAACCCCGGTCCAGAGCGCGGCGGTGGCCGCAGCGGCGAGCATCGCGGCCCCGGCGAGGCCGCCGAACACCAGCACCGCCGGCGCCAGCGCGCCCAGCACGGCGCGGGCCGCCCGGCTGCGCCCGGCGGCGAGGCGGCCGAGCCCGTCGGGGCGGGCGGGGGGCAGCGCCTCCTGCACCGCGACGATGCCGGCGCGGCTCAGCGCGCCGGCGGCGACAAAGCCCCACGGTCCGGCGAGGGGGCCTGCGGCGGCCAGCGCCGAAAGCCACAGCGCCATGGTGAGGATCAGCGTTAGCGCGCCGTAACTGCCGATGCGGCTGTCGCGCATGATCCGCAGGCGGTCCTCGGGGGTGCGGCCGCCGCCGATGCCGTCGGCCATGTCGGCCAGCCCGTCGAAATGCAGCCCCCCCGTCGCCAGCGCCATTGCGCCTAGGCTGGCACCCGCGGCCATCGCCGGGGTCGCGCCCAGCGCCAGCGCCGCGGCGAAACCCGCCCAGCCGATCAGCCCCACGCAGGCGCCGACCAGCGGAAACGCCCAGCGGGCGGCGCCGAGCGTCGGCGCGGGGTCGAGCCGCCCCATCGGCAGCCGCGTCAGCAGCATCGTCGCAAGCCGCAGCTCGGCCAGGCGGGCGCCGCGCGCGCTCACCCCGCCGCGACCCCGGCCTCGGCAAAGGTCGCCATGCCGTCGTGACACTCGAGCGCCGCGCGCAGCACACCGAGCGCCAGTGCCGCGCCCGAGCCCTCGCCCAGGGCCATGTCGAGCGCCAGCACCGGCGCTTGTCCCATCGCCGCGATGAGGCGGGCGTGGCCCGGCTCGCGGCTGACATGGCCGATCAGGCAGTGATCGAGCCAGCGCGGATCGGCGGCGAACAGCGGCGCGGTCGCGGCGGTGCAGATGAAGCCGTCGAGGATCACCGGCAGGCGCTGCTGGCGCGCCTGCACCACCGCGCCGCAGATCGCCGCCAGCTCGCGTCCGCCGAGCGCGGCCAGCAGCCCGAGGCCGCGCGTGTCCCGGTGCCGCGCGACCGCCGCCCGCACCGCGGCGATCTTGCGGGCCATGATGTCGCCCTCGGCCCCCGTGCCGCGGCCGACCCAGTCCTCGGCCGCCCCGCCGAAGGCGGCCGCGGCCAGCGCGGCGGCCACCGTCGAGTTGCCGATGCCCATCTCGCCCAGGATCAGCACGTCGGCATCGGGCGCCACTGCAGCCGCCCCGCGGCGCATCGCGTCGAGCGTCTCGGCCTCGGTCATCGCGGGCCCCTGAGTGATGTCGCCGGTCGGCCGGTCGAGGTCGAGCGCCACCACCGCCAGATCCGCCCCCGCCACCCGGCAGAGCTGGTTGATCGCCGCGCCGCCGGCCTGAAAGTTCGCCACCATCTGCGCCGTCACCGCCTGCGGAAACGGGTTCACCCCCTGCGCGCAGACCCCGTGATTGCCGGCAAAGACCAGCGCCTGCGCCCGCCCGATCCGCGGCCGGGCGCGCCCCTGCCAGCCGGCCATGAACAGCGCCAGCCCCTCGAGCCGTCCGAGCGAGCCCGGGGGCTTGGTCAGCACCGCCTGCCGGGCCGCGGCGTCGGCGACGGCGGCCTCGTCCGGGCGGGGCAGGGTGGGGGCGAGCGCCTCGACGGCGGCGAGCGAGGGGGTGTCAGAGAGCATGGTCATTCGGCTTGATCCTCAGCGGGTGGCCCGCGACGCAGAGCCACAGCTCGTCGCAGGCATGGGCGATGGTCTGGTTGAGCCAGCCGGCGTGGTCGCGGAAGGCCCGGGCGAGCGCGTTGTCGGGCACGATCCCGGCCCCCACCTCGTTGGTGACGAGGATCACCGGCGCCTCTGCGCGGGCCAGCGCCGCGGCCAGCGCCGCGCCCTCGGCCCGCGTGTCGCGGCCCTCGAGCATCAGGTTCGAGACCCAGAGCGTCAGGCAATCGACCAGCCGCGGCGGGCCGCCCGCGCCCTGGTCGGTGGCGTCGAGCGCGCCGGCGAGGTCGAGGGGGGCGTGAACGCTCTCCCACTCCGGCCCGCGGCGGGCGCGGTGGGCGGCGATGCGGTCGGCCATCTCGGCGTCGCCGGGGTCGAGGCGGGCGGTGGCGATGTGGATCGCCCGCCCCGTGGGGCGCAGCGCAAGCCGTTCGGCCAGCGAGGATTTTCCCGAGCGCGCGCCGCCGGTCATGAGGAGGGTTCGTGCCATGACGGGGGGAAACCACGTTCGGCGGGCGGGGGGAAGGGGGGCGACGGCTGCGACGGGTGCGGCCGAGGGCGACAGCGCTGCGAGCAGCCTCTTAAGGCTGCCGGGCGAACGGGCCGCGGCCGGTGCTGGATCGCGGCCCGGTCCGTGCGCTGCGTCCGAATGGTGGACTTTCGCGGCGAAGCCAGCGCCGTCCCCACCCTCCTTGAGACCGGCGGTTCTCGCCCGCCGCGCCTCAGTGCTTGCTCAGATACGGCGCGTAGCGCTCCTTGATCCCGGCGATGTCCGCGGCGGTCAGGGTTTCCGTGTGGCCGCCCCATTGCTGGCGCATGTAGTTCACCAGATCGGCCATCTGCGCGTCGGTCAGCCAGTCGCGGTAGGCGGGCATCTTCTGCATCCGCAGGCCCTCGGCGAGCGGACGCTCGACGATCCCCTGGTCGATGACCCGCACGAGGTTGATCGGGTCGGCGAACATCGCGGTGGTGTTGCTGTCCAGCCGGACGGACGAGGCCGGCTGCCCCTCGCCCTGCGCGCCGTGACACCCGGCGCAGAGGCCGAGATAGAGCGTCCGCCCCGCGGCCGGCGGATCGACCTGCCGCGGCCGCGGACCGGGGCCCTGACCCGCCGCGCCCTGCATCAGATAGGCGCTGATGACTGCCAGCTCCTCGGGGGCGAGGTGGCGGGTCGAGTGGCGCAGCACCGGATACATCGTCAGCGTCGGCACGCCCTGCGCCGACAGTCCCTGCCCGAGGAACGCCTTGAGGTCGCCGTCCGTCCAGCCCTTCGCGGCCAGCGTCTGCGGCCGCAGGTCGGGGGCATAGGCCCCTTCGAGCGTGAAGCCGGCCAGGTGGTCGTCGGTCATGGCAAAGGCGAGGTTGCGGGGCGTGTGACACTCGCCGCAATGGCCCAGCACGTTGACGAGATAGTGGCCGTCCACCGTATAGGTCGCGGCCCCGGCGACCGGCGCATAGGGGCGCGCGGTCGGACGGAACAGGGCGTTCCAGAAACTGACCGCCGGGCGCAGGTTGAAGGGGAACATCAGGTCCGGCGTCCGGTCGGGCGTCTCGACCGGCGGCTGGGCCATCAGCCAGGCATAGAGCGCGTCGGAATCCTCGCGGCTGATCTGGTGGTAGCTGGCATAGGGCATCGCCGGGTAGAGGTTGCGGTTGCCGGGTGCCACACCCCAGGCGACGGCGCGGTAGAGGTCATCGGCGTTCCACGTCCCGATGCCGTGGTCGCGCGAGGGCGTGATGTTGGTGCCGTAGATGGTCCCGACCGGGGTCATCATCGGATAGCCGCCGCCAAGCTCCGACGCGCCCGAGGGATCGAGGTGGCAGGCCACGCAGTCACCCGCGCGGGCGACGCGCGCGCCGCGCTCGACCAGCACCAGCCGCTGGGTGTCGTCCAGCCGGGCGAAGTCCACCGAGGCCGGCGGGATCTTGCCCGCCCCGTGGCCGAGCCAGAACAGGAACACCGCGGCGACGAGGCCGAGGAAGACGACGGCGGCGATTATGCGCAGGACACGGACCATCAGCCCTGCCTCGCGTCCGTGGCGACCACGTCGATGACGAGGCCGGGGGTGGCGAGGATCACCGCGCGCACCGCCTCGAGATAGCGGATGTAGCCGGTGCAGCGGCAGATGTTCTCATTGAGCGCCGCGACGATCCGGTCCTCGAGCTGGGCGCGCGGGATCGGCGCCCGGCCCAATTCCTCGACCAGCGCCGTCGCGGCCATGACGAAGCCGGGGGTGCAGAAGCTGCACTGGAACGAGAAATGATCGAGGTAGGCCTGCTGGATGGCCGAGGGGACCACGCGCCCCTCGGGGTCGCGGCCGGCGATCCCCTCGATCGTGCGCAGGGTGCGGCCGTTGGCCCAGGCTGCGCCGGTGACGCAGGCGGGCAACGTCCGCGCGCCGCCCGCCGCGTCGTCGAAGATCACCGTGCAGGCCCGGCACACGCCCTGCCCGCAGGCGGCGCGGGTGCCGGTCAGGTTGAGGTATTCGTGCAGCAGCTCGGTCAGCATGAGGTCGGCGGGGATGTCGAGTGGCCCCACCGCCTGCCCGTTGATCGTCGCCGAGAAAGAGATGCGCTCGGCCATCACAGCACCGCCCGGATGCGCTCGGCGGTGACCGGCGTGCGGTAGAAGCGGTGCCCCGTCGCGTGGCAGATGGCGTTGGCGCAGGCCGCGACGACCGGGATCATCGTGACCTCGGCCATGCCCTTGGGCGGGTCGAACTCAGAGAGCGGCGGCAGGACGTGGCCGGTCTGGGTCCAGACCGCGACCTCGGCCGCGCGGGGCACGCGGTAGCGGCTCCACCCCCAGGTGCCGTTGCCGGGGCCGTCGGGGCCAAGCGGCAGCTCTTCGTAAAGCGCATGGCCTATGCCCATGGCGACGCCTCCCTGTAGCTGGCCCGAGACGAGCTCGGGGACGATCTGCGTGCCGCATTCGAGCCAGGTCTTGTGCGACAGCAGCCGCACCTCGCCCGTACCGCGGGCCACGCTGAGGTCGAGCAGCGTGGCGCAGGGGGCGTAATAGACCGGCCCCCCGTCGTTGCGCGCCACCGGCGGATAGCGCACCGCGCTGCGCGGGATGAAGGCATAGCCGCCCGCCGTCATCCGCGCCCGGCGCTCGGCGCTGGCGCCCTGGCCCCACTGCACCGACAGCGCGTCGATGGGGGCGCTGACCAGCTCGCCCTCGACGTCGAAATCGGCCTCGGCCCAGCTCCACCGGTTGAAGGTGTGGATGCAGACGCCGGTGACCAGCCCGTCGCGGTGCGCCCGCTCGGCCAGCCGCGCATGGCTGAGCGGCTCGAGCGAGCGGGCGGTCAGCATCCCGCCGGTCCAGCGCGCCTCGGCCAGCGCCACCGGCTCAGGCCCGGTCTGGCCGCCGCCCGCGCCCTCGGACCAGATCGAGAGCGCCGCCGGCCACAGCCCCAGCCGCAGCAGCATCTGCGCCGCCTGCTGGGTCGCATGGGTGAAGTAATAGGCCGAGTTCGACGCCGAGCGTGGCGAGGTGATCCGCGGCACCCAGGTCGGGTCGCGGGCGAGGGCGTCCTCCTCGTCCTGCGAGATCTCGTAGGGGTTGTCCTCGGTGTGGACCGGCATCTGCGGCCAGTGCTGGACCGAGAACTCGACCTCGTCCACCGGCCGGCCGAGCTGCGGCTGGACCACCAGCATCTGCGAGGTGGTCGCCCCCGCGCCGATTTCGGACGCGATGTGGCGCATCCGGGTGCGCCCGTCGGGCGTGATCTCGAGCTGCACGATCGCCGCCTCGGCGCCGGTGCCGAAGTTCTTCTGCGACGAGGCGAAGCCCACGCCGTAGAGCATCCCCGGGTTCTCGGCCTCGAACCGCGCCTTGCGCTCGGCCCGCTCGATCCACAGCGGCTCCTGCTCGGCCAGGGCGAGAAGCTCGTCCATCCGCAGGTGCCCGGCGGGGACCAGCCCCTGGGTGTTCTTCATCCCCGACTTGAGCACGTTGAGCCGGCGCAGCGCGATGGCGTCGCGCCCGGTCTCGGCGGCGAGTTCGTCGACCAGCATCTCGGTCGCGGCCATCGACTGCACGGTGCCATAGCCGCGCATCGACCCCGCGGTGACGTTGATCGTCGCCCGGACGTCGGCCGACAGGTCGCTGGTCGGGAAGTAATAGGCCGACTGTGCCGCGGTCACCGCGACGGTGCCCACCGAGGGGCTGAAGTTCTGCACCCCGCCGCCGTCGCCCACCATGTCGCAGATGAAGGTCTGGAAGCGCCCCTCGGCGTCGCAGGCGATGGTCAGGTCGGTCTCGAACGGGTGGCGCTTGAGCGCGAACTGGAAGTGCTGCCAGCGGTCGAGCGCCAGCCGCACCGGCCGCCCCTCGGCGTAAAGCCCGGCCACGGCGACGTAGTTGGGGAACGAGTGATGCTCTTTCTGGCCGTAGCCGACCGTATAGCCGGTGACGAAATCCAGCGTGCCGACCTGGAAGCTGCTGCGGTCGAGCATGTGCAGGATGTGCCCGGCGGCGGTATAGGGCGACTGGGTGGCGCCGATCACGTGCAGCGTGCCGTTGGCGGTGTCGTGCCAAGCGAGGCCGTTCTCCATCTCCATCGCCGCGGGCTCGACGCTCTGGCTGCTGAAGTGGCGCGAGATGACGTGCCAGCCCTGCGGCGGCGCGGCGGTGCGGGCGCGCAGCTCGGCCGACAGGCGGCGCGCCTCGCCGAAGGCGGCATGGTCGGCTCCGGGCCAGACGACGCCCTCGGGCGTCAGGTCGGGCCAGATCGTGCCGTTCTCGAACGGCGAGAAGCGGTCGGGGCCGCGCGGGTCGTCCCCGCCGATCCGCACGAACTGCGCCGCGCCATAGGACGGCCGCGCCGGCGGCGCACCGGCCGCGCCGAAGCGGAAGATCGCCGGGTTGAAGCGCAGCAGCTTCTGCGCCGCGCGGAAGCGTTCGTAGTCGTGCCAGATCCCCATCGCCACCGGCTGGCCCAGCATCGGCGAGACCTGCCCGGGGGCGAGCATCAGCTCGCCGTAGAAGTCGGGGTCCGACATCGAGACGCCGTCGGCGCTGAGGCGGGCGTGATCGACCAGCACGTCGGGTTGCAGACCGTCGCCCAGCACCGAGAGGTCCAGCCCCTCGAACACCGCGTCGGCGCGGGGGATCATGATCAAGAGCGCGTGCGACTGCTGGTCGGGCCAGCCGTCGAGGTCGCGCGCCCGCAGGTCGAGGGCAAAGACCTTGGACCCGGTGACCTTCGCCATCCCGTCGCGGCGATAGCGCAGCTTGCCGTCGCGGAACCAGCCGGTGTCCTGCCCGACCGGCGAGGGCATCATCGCCGCCCGCGCCTGGTCGAGCGGCCGCACCATCGCCACCATCCCCAGCGCCGCCGCCGAGGCGAGCAACTGCCGCCGGGTCAGATCGAATCTCGGCATGGCGCGGCTCCTCCATTCGCTTCGCCGCGGGGGGTAGGACGGGGGCATCGTCCGCGCCGGCCGCGACGGTGTAAACTCAGGGTTGCACGGGTTCGGCCGTCGGGCAACCCGGCAGGCCGGGATCGACACCGATTGCCGCGGCCGGGGGAAACCAGTCAGGGCGTCGTCGCGCCCGCGGGGGCGATCGCCTGCGCGGCGGCGATGAACCGCCGGACGAGCGGCGGCGGGGGTAGTAGGGGGCTACTACGCCGACTTTCGGTCGAGGTCCGGGGCGCGCGCCCGCAGCGCGGCCGCGGCCCCCATCTCGGCGCGGGTCAGGCAGGCGCAGCGCAGCAGCGAGGTGAAGTTCGTCGCCTCGCCCTGCGAGAGCAGCACCTCGTCGTGCAGGCGCGAGATGAAGGCGGGGGTGGTCAGCCCTTCCTCGGCCGCGATCTGGTCGAGGATCTTCCAGAACGCCCGCTCGAGCCGGATCGAGGTCGACTGCCCGTTCAGCCGCAGCCGCCGGGTCAGCGGCTGGTAGCGGCTCATGTCCAGATGGGCGAACATTCGGCACATGGCGGGGTTCCTTACGCCTGGCCCCGACGATGCGGCGCGGGGGGCCGGTCTGTCAAGGAAGGCGGGGGAGGGGGGGTAAAGGGGGGGGCCTCACCCCACCGCGATCAGATGGTTGTCCCACGCCAGATCGTGCCGGGCGCGCAGGCGCAGGCCGGCGGGGTCGGCCGACCACACGGCGCCGGCGCCGTCGGTCAGGGTGAAGGCCGCGTCCGGGGCGGGGGCCGCGCCGCAGAGGTCGGCGCGGCGCAGCGTCGCCAGATGCGCGCCCGCTGCGTCGTGGATCATCGCCACCCCGCCGCGCGGCGAAGTGACGGCGATCAGCCCCGCGCTGGCGGCGATCGAGCCGGCGTAGCCCTGCATCGCCAGCGCCTCGGCCTCGGGCGCGGGGCAGAGGGTCAGCCCGTCGCCCTGCGCCAGCCCGAGCAGCGGCACCGGCTCGGTCGCCTCGCCCTGCCACTGCATCGCGAAGGCCACACCCGCGCCGGTCAGCGCGAGGTGGCGGATCGAGTTCCGCGCCAGTTCGGGCGCCAGCTCGTGGCGCGAGAGCAGCGCGCCCTCGGCGTCCAGCACGGCGAGGTTCGCGCGCATCGTGTCGAGGTTCAGGGGCGTGCGGTCCTCGGGATCGGTGGCGATGCCGCCGTTCGCGACCACCAGCGTGCCGTCGGGGCGGACGCGCAGCTCGTGCGGGCCGATCCCGGCCGAGTCCCACTCGCCCAGCCGGCGATAGTCGCGGCTGTCCCAGATGCCGACGCGGCCGGCCGAGCCCTCGGCCACCACCTCGGAGGTATAGAGCCGCGTCCCGTCCGGCGAGAAGGCGCCGTGGCCGTTGAACTGGCGCCCTTCGGGCGGGGTCAGGCGGCGGATCACCGCGCCGGTGCGGCAGTCGAGCGCCACGCCGAAGACGCCGGGGCGGCGGGCAAAGGCGACCGCCTCGGCGCGCTCGGGGTGGATGGCGGCGGCGTGGCCGCGGCCGGGCAGGGGCACGGCAAAGGTCAGCGCGCCGTCGGCGGCGATGCCGTGCAGGGCGTGGGTGCCGTCGGGGTGGCGGGCGGCGGCGACCCAGGCGGGGGCGCCAACCGTGGCCCAGCCGCGGGCGGGCAGCAGCAGCGCGGCGGCCAGCCCCTTGAGCAGCGTGCGCCGGTCGCTCATCAGTCGCCGTCCTGGGCGTTGAACCCGGCCGAGACGCCGAGCGTCGGGCCGATCTCGGCCTCGACCGCGGCGCGCGCGGCGGTGACGGCCTGCTGCAGGATCTCGACCTTGAGGCGGCCCTGCGGGTCGGCCACCCCGGCGAAGACCGGGTCGTCCAGCCCCTCGGCCAGCGCCAGCGCCCGGTCAAAGGCGGCCTGCGTCTGCGGCGCCGGGCTGTGCAGCGCCAGCGCGAGGTCGCGCATCCCGCCGAGCGATTGCGCCACGTTCCGCAGGCTGCGGCCGGCGGCGGCGGCCTCGGCGCGCTCGGGGCGGGGCTTGTCGAAACTGCCGAGCGGGCGGCCAAGCCGCGTCGTCTCGAGCGTCGTGAGCCCGGTCACGAGCTGGGTGAAGAGCGCCTGCCGGGCCTCGGTCTCGGTCAGATAGGTGGTGTTGGCGCCGCCCGGCGCGGTCAGCAGCGCCGCCTGCGCCGGCCAGTCGGCGGCGATCTCGGCCGCGATCCGGGCGAGGTCGGCGGCGGTGGCGCGGGTCAGGCGGCAGACATCCGCCTCGGCCCCCGTGAGCGCCGAGGGGTAAAGCAGCCGCTCGAGCCCTGAAAGCCCGCGCATGGCGACCGAAAGCTGGGCGAAGTCCGCGGGCCGGTCGGCGACCGCCGCGCCATCGGCCAGCACCGCCTGCTGCGCCCGCAGCCCCGAGCTTTTGGGGTCGGGCCAGAAGGCCATCGCCAGCCCGCGCCCGTCGCGTTCCACCGCGCCGAGCCGCAGGAAGTCGATCCGCGCCCAGGCGTCCCAGGCGTCCTGATAGGCCGGGCGCAGCGCCTCGGGCGCGCAGTCGCGGGCCGCGGCCTCGGCCAGCGCCGCGGTGCGGCCGGCGAGCGTTTCGTAGGCCGGGGCGATCACCGCGACCGCCTCGGCCACGTCGGCGGTGGCGGGGTGGGCGAGGGGCGCGGCGAGCACCCCCAGCGCCAGCGTCAAAGCGATGCGAGCCATGCGATCAGCGCCTCCCTATCCTTTGTGGGCAGCGCCACCACGGCGTCGCGGGCGGGCTGCGCCTCGCCGCCGTGCCACAGCACCGCCTCGATCAGCGACCGCGCGCGGCCGTCGTGCAGATAGCTTTCCACCCCCGTCACCTTGCCGTTGAGCGCGATCCCCCACAAGGGCGCGGTCCGCCATTCGCGCCCGTCGGCGCGGGCCTCGGGGCGGTGGTCGGCCAGCCCCTCGCCCATGTCGTGCAGCAGCAGGTCCGAATAGGGCCAGATGAGCTGGAAGCTCTGCTCGGGCCGGTCGGCCAGGCGGTGGGTCACGAACTTGGGCCGGTGGCAGGATGTGCAGCCGATGGCATAGGCGATTTCCTTGCCGCGCAGCACCTGCGGGTCGGCGGCGTTGCGGCGTTCCGGCACGGCGAGGTTGCGCGAGTAGAAGGTCACGAGGTCGAGGCTCGGCCCGTCCACCTCGAGCCCGTCGCGGACCCCCGGCTCCTGCCCCGCGGGGGCGGCGCGGCAGTCGGGCTGCGCCTCGGTGCACTCGCCCGCGGGGTCGGGGAACAGCGGGTTCGACAGCCCCATGTCGCCGGCGAAGGCGCTGGCCGACTGCTCGCGGATCGTGGCGTTGCCCGCCTTGTGGCCGAAGCGGCCCAGCATCGGGCGGTCGAACTCGGACGACCAGACGATCTGCGCCCGCCCCGAGATGCCGTCGCCGTCGGCGTCGCCCTCGTCCGCGGCGGCGACGATGTCGGCGACCGGGATCGCCTCGATCAGCCCCAGCCCGATCATCTGCGGGGCGACGCGGGGCGAGGTCTGAAGCTGCGGATGCGGCGGGCCGTAGGCGGGCGCCTCGACCGCGTAGCTGGGCGCGCGCAGGCTGACGACCGTGCCGTCGGCCAGCGTCACCGGCTGCTCGGTCCAGCGCACCCCCATCCGCGCTTCGGCCAGATAACCTTCGAGCGCAAGGTCCTGAAGCTGCCCGCCATAGACCGGATCGGGCCGGGTCGGGTGATAGCCGGGGATCTCGGGCCGCCCCGGCCCGCCGGGGACCGAGAGCCGCAGGAAGGCCGACACCCGGCTGTCCTCGGGGCCGTCCGGCATATGCCCGCGGCCGTCCTTGATGTGGCAGTTCTGGCAGGCCCGCGCGTTGAAGAGCGGCCCCAGCCCGTCGCTGCCCCGCGTCGAGGACGGCGCGCCCACCCAGAGCTTGCGGAAGATGCCGTTGCCGATCTTGAAGTCCATCTCGCGCTCGACCGCCATGTTGGGCGAGAACTGTGAGAAGGCGTCGGCGGTCGGGATCAGCCGGGTGGTGGCGGCGCCCGCGGGCTTGGTCTCGAACGGCTCGGGGGCGGTGAAATCGGCGGGCGGGGCGAGCACGCCCGCGATCCGCGCCGTCTCGGCCGCGGTGCGGGGGATGATCGACAGATGCGGCTCGGTCCGCCAGTCGCGGGTGGCGGTGGCGGTGGCGGGAGCGGGGGTGGGGTCGGGGGCGACCGGCACGGCGCGCACCGCGTCGGACGGCGTCTCGGCCCAGGCCGCCGTGGCGAGGCCGAGGGCGCAGAGGGCAATGAGGGGGCGCGGGATCATCGGGGCCTGCGGGGGTGTGGCGGGGGAACGGCGCCGGCCGCGCGGGGGGCGGCCGGGGCAGGGGGGGTCAGGCGGTGGGGCCGGGACGGGCCGCTGACCCGCCCCGGGCGCGGCTCACTGGAACACCGCGTCGGGGTTGTCGAGGCTGTCCGACCCCTCGAACGCGATCTTGTCGAGCCCCAGCGCCGCCACCGCCCGCTCGATCGAGCGGGTCTGCGCCACCAGCGCATCGACGCCCGCGGTGATCGCCGCGGCACCCTCGGCATTGCCGGGGGCGAGCATCTGGTCATAGGCCATCCCCGCCTCGGCCTTGTCGCGCAAGGCGCCGAGCGCCGTCATCGTCGCGTCGAGATCGCGCCGCAGCGCCTCATCCACCCCCGCATCCCGCGCCGCGACCAGCGCCGAGAGCGACGGCCCCTCGACCACGCTGCCATCCGGGCGGACGTAGCGGCCGAGATAGACGTTCCGGATGCCGAGGCCGTCGTAATAGTGGCTCATGTGGGTCTGGTCCGAGAAGCAGTCATGCTCTTCCTCGGGGTCGTTCAGCATCAGGCCGAGGCGCATCCGCTCACCCGCCTGCTCGCCATAGCTGAGGCTGCCCATGCCGGTCAGCATGGCGTTGAGCCCCGCCTGCGGGTTCGCCGTCACCGCGGCACGCGCCGCGCCGCCCGCGGCCCAGTTCCCGGCCATCTCGTCCAGGTCGCTCACCAGCAGCTCGGTCGCCGCGGTCAGATAGGCCGCCCGCCGGTCGCAGTTGCCGCCGGTGCAGCCCGCGCCCTGCACGTAGTCGGTGAAGGGCCGCGCGCCCGCCCCCGGCCCGGTGCCGTTCAGGTCCTGCCCCCAGAGCAGGAACTCGATCGCGTGATAGCCCGAGGCGACGTTCGCCTCGATCCCGCCGGCCTCGTGCAGGGCGCGGATCGTGTCGGGGGTGATGGTCGTGGCGTCGAGCGTCTCGGCGCCGAGCTGCAGCGTCGGGTTGGCGATGACGTTGAGCTGCGCCAGCTCGTTGTCCTCGGCCGCGGGAGTGCCCGCGGCGACGTAGTCGATCAGCCCCTCGTCCAGCGGCCAGGCGTTCACCCGCCCCTCCCAGTCGTCGACGATGGGGTTGCCGAAGCGGAAGGCCTCGGTCTGCTGATAGGGCGCGCGGGCGGCGATCCAGGCGCGGCGCGCGGCGTCGAGCGTCTCGGCCGAGGGTGCCGCGACGAGCGCGGCCACCGCCGATTGCAGCGCCCGCGCGGTCGTGAGGCTGTCGCCATAGGCCGCCGCGGCGATGTCGGCATAGGTCGAGACGACCGCATCGGGCGTGGGCGCCGGCGCCGCGGCGTGGCCGGCCTGCGCGCCGAGGGCCAGCGCCAGCGCGAGGAAAGAGGGGGTCAGCCGCATCGGCGAGGCTCCGTTCGTGGGTTACTTGGTGAGGATCAGCTTGCCGGCGCGGGTGATCCGCAGCGTGTAGATCTGCCCGTCGAGCGCGATCTGCGCGAGATGCCCGCCCTCGGTCAGCGCGGTCGCATCGTGCAGCGGCACGGTGGGCAAGACGGGCATGGCGACGCGGTCGCTGCCGCGGAAGCTCAGGTCGTTCATGGTGCGCCCCTAAGGTGACTACTTTGGTCGGCTACTATGCCTGAGTCATTGCGTCAGGAGTGGGCGGTGTCAAGGGGGGTTGGGGGTAGGGGGCGTGGCGCTGATGTCTCGGGCAAAAGGGCTATTGCTGCGCGGGTAGTGCTGTCGTCGCGGCCGAAGGCGACCGTCTGTCTTGACGACTCACGACCCGAACCGTGTCGCGTTGGCCCTTTAAGTGGAGGGGACATTGCACAGCGGCGACAGGTCCAACCCGTCAGCCAGAGGCGGCAAGCCTTGCCGGAAGTGGGCAACCCGCGTCGCAGCTTCAGCACCGGCCCGCCATACGCCTCAAGCGCGCCGTTGGGGTAATCAGTGCCCCTCCTCGTTCGCGGCCCCCGCGATGCGCAGGCAGTCTAAGGGGTCCGCAAGGTGCCGGGGCAGCGCCGCCAGCGCGAGGATATTGCGCCTTTTGACCGCCAGCTTGCGGTAACCGCTGACCAGAGCCCTTGCCCGCAGCGAGCCGCGATCGAATCGGAAGTCAGGCCGGTCGAGCCCCGTCAGATCCCACAGCAAGGCGAAGCTGAAATCTGGCGCCTGGGCCGGATCCAGCAACGCGTCCCGCGCCGCCTTAAGCGACTGGGCTGGCTCGGCAGCGGAGCAATGCAGCAGGAGGGCGAGGTTCACTGCGCGGTCACGTTGGGGCCCGCACTCTCGAAGAGGACGCAGATCTCTTCGGCGCCGATGCTGTCGAAGTTGTCTGGCACGGAGCAGGCGCCGGGGGGATTCGAGCCGCGGCGGCGCAGCATCCTCGATCACCGCCCCACCCCGCGTTTGCCGGCCCGCGCGATGAGGAACGCCTCGACCCGGATGGCACCCTCGACGAGCCGGGAGAGGTGGGCCTTGGCTTCGCGCATGTTCACGGTTTGATCGGCGCCCCTGAGTTAATCTGGGTAGGGTTGTATCGTGGAGCGAGGTTAGCACGGGTCTGCTGTGGCTGCGGGTCAAGGGGGCAACGCGGCGGGTGTGGGTTGCCGTTCGGTAGACCGATGTTTCCGATCGGGCGCAGTGGGTGTCGGCCAGCAGGGCAGTGCCTGCTCGCCGGCAGCAATGTCCGCCAAGAGGGGTCCCACACGCCAAGAAGCTGCTGCCCGCCGCCCCAAGATCGAGAGCCCCGCGTTACGGGCCAACCAAGGGCCCGCGTTCCAGCACGCCCGCTCAATCGCAGCCAAAGACCCGCAGGGCTCGAACCCTTACGGCCTCAGGGTCCAGCGGCTGAAGGCGCAGAGCCCGCGGGACGACCGGCTCATCGTTGACGACCAGCAGTGCGAGAACCCGGCCCGCGTGCGGCAGGGGCTGCCGCCTCCGCTGGGTCAGGCGGGTGGCATCGCGCCTGTCGCCGGTCAGCAGCACATCGACGTGACCGGGCGCTTGCACCTCGAACTCGACGGCGATCCAGACCGATCCGACCAGCCGCGCGGGGTCGAGTGGCCCGCCTTCCGCCGGTGCAGGCGCTTCGGCCGGCAGATCCAGTTCGGCGCGTCGCGGCATATCGTGGAACAGCGGCTCGAGCCCGGTATCGGGGAGGTTCGCCGCGCTGTCTGCAAGGACGAGGGCCGTGCCGAACAGGCTGTGCTGCTGCCGGACGGGATGGCCGGCAGCCTCGACAACCTTCGCCATCTTCTTCACTGCTGCCTGCGAGGCCGTCATGAAGCTGCGGGTTGAGCCCACCACCCCCATCCGCGACTGGCAACCGTACCGGGTCGGCGCCGCACCGCGGCGGCCAACCAATTCTAACAGCGCCTGCACCGCCGGGGCGTGCTCGGCCGCCTGTGTGTCGGTATGGTCGAACTGCCACTTCTCGAAGGGCTCGAGCTTCTTCTCGCTGCGTCCGTCGGCCTGGCCGCGAGCGATCTTCGCCGCGTAGTCGTCATACGAGCGCGTGAAGTAGTGGTTGACGACCGCAACCTCGCCGGTCACGGCGCCGCGCTCGTGCATCCATACCTGCGGGATCGGGCGGCCCTTTTCGTCCACGCTGCGCCGGTCGATCGTTTCGGCGTGGTGGACGAACATGGTCCTGACCCGCGCCGGCCGCACGAAGCACTTGGCGATCTGCCACAGGTTCGGGTCGCACTCCACGAAATTGGCGGTCACCAGCCCGGCCGGTCGGGCGCGGTGACCCGAATGGCCGAACATCCGCCAGAACAGCACGACCTCCTCTGCCTCGGCCGGCAGGCCGGCTAGGAACGCGGGCAGCGTCATGCCGCGGGGCAACGAGACGAACTCGTCGATGTCGAGAAAGCCCATCCAGTCGCAGCGCGGGCCGAAGGTCGCCACCGCGTGCTGATAGGCGTCGATCTGGCCGGGAAACAGCGGCCAGTGCACGAGCGTCACGATGCCCGCGTTCACGAACGGCGCCAGCACCTCGACCGTCGCGTCGGTCGAGCCGTTGTCGTAGATGATGAAATGCTCGACACCCAGAAGATAGTGATAGGCTACCCATTCGGCGATGAACGGCCCCTCGTTCTTCGTGATGGCCGCCATGGCGACGCCCAGATCAGGTAGTTTCATGCGGCCCCCGGCACCGTGACGACGGCGCACCATAAGGGAAACGGCCATAGGCGCACAGGGGTGACGGGCCGTTGCGTAGAGGTTCCCCCGTCTCGGGCGCTGCCCTATAAGCGGCCATCCGCCGATTGACCCTCCAGCCCGAGCGCCCGATGAGCCCCAACGCCAGCGACACCCCCCTGCAATCGCCGAAGCCGGCCGCCGTCGAGGCTCGGTGGGAGCAGATGTTCGAAGCCGGGCAAGACACCCTGGTCGTGCGTGGATGGGCCTATCACCCCCAGGACCCTTCAACCCCCGTCGTCATTACCCTCTACGCCGGTGGCGAGGTGGTGGGACGCGGCGTGGCGACCGATCGGCGGGGCGACCTGCTGCGGCGCGAACGCGGCGATGGGTGGGCCGGGTTCGTCCTGCACGTGCCGCTCGTCCGGTTGGGCGGCGCCCGGCCGCGGCTCTTTGCCGGGGATGTCGAGTTGCCCGCCCCCGCGGCGGCGACGCCCGTCAAGATCTCGCCGCCCCAGTTGGTGGGCGAGGTGACGCGACTGGTGGCCGAGAACGGCGTGCTGCAGGTCGAGGGCTGGGCCGCCGACATCACCCATCCGGGCAACCGGCCCGAGGTCAGCCTTGAGGTGGGCGACGAGGTGTGGCGTGACTTTGCCGCCCGTCCGCAGGCCGCCCCGCCGCTGGTCGGCAAGGGCGAAGCCGGCCGCGGCTTCGCTTTTGCCGTGCCTTGGCCCGAGGGCGCCGCGCTCGACCGGGTGCGGGTCCGGCTGCCGGACGGCAGTCTGCTGGACGCAGGCGCGCGCCGGGCGCTGAGCTGGACGGTTCCAGTCGCGGCCTGGCCGCCCGAGACGGTTGCGCACGGCACACTGCGTGGCGGCGTGCTGCTGGACCGACGACTGTTGCGGGGCTGGGTCGAGGACACGGCCGCGGGGACCACCGCACCGCTCGAGGTGCGGATCACGATGGACGGGGACCCGGTCTGGCAGGGCGTGGCGCGGCGGATCGAGGACATTCCAGCCGCCGCCGACGACTCAGCCGGCCAGCAGCGCAGGCCGTCAGGCTACCGCGTTCTGCTGCCGCGGCCGCCTGCAGGGCGGATCGGTGCGACGGTCGATGCCGTCACGCTGGATGGCCGCCGGCTGCCCGGTTTCCCTCTGCGGAGCTGGGTCGGGGACGAGCTGATCGGCCGGCTCGAGCAGCTGACGCTTGCCGACGGCAGTCTCGAGCTGCGTGGCTGGTGCATCGATACACGCGATCCCTCCACCCCCGTCGAGATCGAGGCGCGCCGGGCGGATGGCGCGCTGCTGGCCCGGACGACGGCCTCGGATCGGCCCGACCCGCATCTGCTGAAGAAGATCGGGAACGCGCCGGTGGGCATGTTCCAGATGAGCGTACCGCTGCCGGCCCTTCGCAGCGCGCCCGGCGAGCCGGCCGACACGGGCCGGCTGCCGGTGATCTCGCCCGTCGGCACCATGCGTCGCATCGCCCCCCGGGCCGAGGCCGGCACGCTGGCCGCCCTGCAGTCCGCGGCGTCCGAGCGCTTCGCCAACTGGGACTCGCCTGTCCAATGGCACATCGACCGGCTGTCCGACAACGTCCTGCACGGCTGGATGCTGAGCCTGAATGATCCCGAGGCGGTGTGTTACGCTGACGTCTTCCTCGACAACGCGTGGCTGGCAACCGTTCCCACCACCCGCACCCGCCACGATCTCGCCAAGCGGTTCGGTACCCACGGGGGGCACGGCTTCGCGCTCGAGCTGTCCCCTTCGCAGATGGGTCAGGTGCCGGGGTTCCTGCGGGTCCAGCCGCGAATCGGCGACGGTGCCGAGGGGGCGACCGGCAAGCACCAGATCCAGGCGGCCGCCGGTACCAAGCGCAATGTCATCCACACGGCCAGCCAGCCGTTGGCGCAGTTCCTCGTTCCGGCAGCGCCGCCCGGGCCCCGCATCCGCAAGGTCTCGGTCCTGATCCTCAATCGCAACGGGGCGCGGCTGCTGGAGCGCTTCTTCCAGTCCTTCGAGCGCCACAACACCTACGCGAATGTCGAGTTCATCGTGGTGGACCACGCTTCGGCCGACGACAGCGCCCAGGTGTGCGCCGCATGGCAGGATCGGCTGGACGTGCGTTTGGTGCCGCGCAACGGCAACTATTCCTTTTCGCAGTCCAATAACCTTGCGGCCCGGCACGCCACGGGCGAGATTCTCATCCTCGCCAACAACGACGCGCGTCTGTGCGAGGACATCATTCCCCGGATCGTGGACGCGCTCGATGATCCGCAGGTCGGCGCGGTGTCGCCCGCGCTGCTGGACGACGTGCCCGACCCGTCGCTCGAGCTGCCCGGGCAGCCCGGCCCGATCCAGCACCTCGGCGTTCACATCGATCTCGGCGGCATGCGCAAGGCCGGGGTCGTCCCCTTCGAAACCCGCCCGTCGCGCGAGTGGCTGGGCCTCGACGCGACCCCGATCGAGGTGCCCTCGGTCACCGGCGCCTTCATGGCGGTGCGCCGGGACGAGTACCTGCGGCTGGGCGGGCTGTCCGAGGACTATTTCTACGGCCACGAAGACATCGACTTTACCCTGCGACTGCGCCGCGCCGGCCTGCGGATCGTTGCGCTGAACCAGCTGCGGGCGCTGCACCTGCGCGCCTACAGTCGCAGCGGCATGAGCCGTGACTATGCCGCGATCCGTCAGCGCAACCGCGACATCTTCGACCAGCGCTTCGGCGTCTGGGTGCGCCGCCTGCTGGCCACCGATCGGTTCGAGAAGGTCGGGTTCTGGTCCGGACGCCGCCTGCGCGTCGCCTTCGTCGTCACGGAAAACGACCATGCCACGATGGCGGGCGACTTCTTCACCGCGCTCGAGTTGGCGCGCGAGCTGGCGCGCAGCCATCCGGTCGATTGCCATTTCATCGAGCACAAGGGGCCCGAACTGGCCGACCTTGACGGCATGGACGTGCTGATCGCCATGCGGGACGATTTCGACCCGCTGACGGCCAAGTCCGGCAATCCGGCGATGCTGCGCGTGGCGTGGATCCGCAACTGGGCCGACCGCTTCGCCACCCGGACATGGACCCGCGACTTCGACGTGATCTGGGCCTCATCCAAGAACGCGCAGGCGCGGCTCGAGCAACTGCTTGGCCGCCGCGTGGACCTGATGCCGATCGCCACTGCTGCCGAGCGGTTCGCCCAGGGCCGACGCGACCCCGCACTGGAATGCGATTACTGCTTCACCGGCAGCTTCTGGGGGCTGAGCCGGGAAATCTCGCAGAACCTCGACCCCGCCGCGCTGCCCTATCGCTTTGCTCTCTACGGCACGGGATGGGAGAACGATCCGGCGATGGCGCCCTACAGCCGGGGCTCGCTGCCCTATGACCGGATGCCGGACGTTTATGCCAGCACCCGCATCGTGATCGACGACGCGAACCACGCCACCAAGCAGATGCAGTCCGTCAACAGCCGCGTCTTCGACGCACTGGCGGCAGGCGCCCTCGTGGTGACCAATGGCGCCGAGGGGGCCCGCGCCGTCTTTGGCGACCTGCTGCCCACCTATGACAGCCCGCAGGAGCTCGAGGCGCTGCTGCACCGGTATCTGGGCGACGAGACGCTGCGCCGCGACACTGTGGCCCGACTGCGCGCCATCGTGCTTGAGGACCACACCTACCGACGCCGCGCCGCGCAGGCGTGGGCGTCGCTGCGCCATGCCAGCGCCACCCCACGCATCGCCATCAAGATCGGTGCGCCGAACCGGGGCGCCCTGGCCGAGTGGGGCGACTTCCACTTTGCCGACAGTTTGCGGCAAGCGCTCGAGCCGCTGGGCTTCCGCGTGCGAATCGATCCGCTGGACGAGTGGACGAACCCGCAGTCGAACGGAGACGACATCGTGCTGGTCCTGCGGGGGCTCTCATCCTACACGCCGCTGCCGCATCAGATCTCGCTCTGCTGGGTGATCTCGCACCCCGACCGGGTGAGCCTGGCCGAGCTGAAATCCTATGATCACGTCTTCGTCGCCTCCGAACTGTTCTGCCAGCAACTTCGGCGCGACCTCGGCGACCGGGTCTCGACGCTGCTGCAGTGCACGGACCCGGCCCGCTTTCATCCCGACGCGCGCGATCCGGCCTTTCGGGAACAGGTTCTGTTCGTCGGCAACTCGCGCAACCAGTTCCGGCGCGTCATCCGCGATGCCATCGCCACAGGGATCGAGCCCGCGATCTACGGTACCCGCTGGCGGGGCCTGGTCCCCGACCGGATGATCCGTGGCGAGAACATCCCGAACACGCGGCTGGCCCACGAATACCGCGCCGCCGGGGTCGTGCTGAACGATCACTGGGACACGATGCGGGACTATGGCTTCATCTCGAACCGGGTGTTTGACGTGCTCGCCTGCGGCGGGCGGCTGGTGTCGGACGAGGTGCCGGGGCTCGAGGCGCTGTTCGGGGACATGGTCCGCGTCTACCGCGATCCCGCCAGCCTCTCCGCGGCGGTGCAGTCGCTGCTGGACGAGGGCAGCGCCGCTCAGGTCGAACGTGATGCCTTTGCCCGCCAGGTCGGCCAGGAGCACGGCTTCGCCGCGCGCGCGGCCGAGATCGAGCGTGTGATCCGGGACCTGCTGGACCGCGCCATGACTGCGCCGTCCGAGGCGGACGGGATTGCCGGTTAAGGCGAGGTTCGTGAGGGTTGCGTCTGGGGTCGATGGCGCCGGCAAGTTGTCGGCGGTGGCACTTTGTTCATCCCCACGCCCATCCATCCGGGAATAGGGCGTCTCACACGGCCGGGTCCGTGTCGGAGGCCCTTCCCTCCCACATCCAGAAATGCTCCCGCATCGGGTTCAGCCTCGACAACGGTGCTTGCGTATCCGAGGGCAACAGGTTGAGCCGGGCATCGCCCAGTGCTGGAAGGAGCAGCGCCCGCGCATCCAGTCGCAGTCGGCTGGAATGCCATTTCTGCGCCACCTCTTCGGGATCGAAGATCCGGCCCAGGTATTTCCGCCCAACCGCCTCACCGCTCAGGGCGATATAATGGCAAAGATCCTGACTTTCCGGCAAGAGCGAGACCAGCCCCTCCAGCCGGTGACCGGCGCCTTTCAGATTGGTGAGACCAGCCCCATGACGCCACAGCCGGATCAGCCGGAAGGGCTGGGGAGCAAAATGGTAATAGCGTCGAATCACCGCCACATAATCGCGGCCCGCGTAATCGACGCCGCGCTCGGGCAGAAAGACGAATCCTTCGAAATTGATAGCGTTATGATCGCCCGCCTCCGCCTGGGACAGCAGGTCGATGAGCCCGCGGGCTCTGTCGCGATGGGTCGGGATTTCGTCGGCGTCCAGGTGCAGCACCCAGCGCGGGTCGATCCGTTCCAGGTGCCGCTGTTTTTCGCGCAGCTGCGCACGTAAGGAAAAATCCGGGCTGGCGGGCATCCGATGCCGCTCAGCAATGCCGGCGCCAAGCAGGTCACCGGCGAGCTCGAAACTGCTGTCGCTCGAGCCATGGTCGATATAAATGAGGCTGACGCCCTCATCCTGCATGTGCCTCGCCAGCACCGGCAGGTAGGGGGCAACATCGCGTCCCGTGGTGATAGCGAGCAGATCGGGTCCGCGCGTAGATCGCAGGGCCGGGGTGGGCGGCAATGCCAGCGCCGCGCTGCCGATACCGAGAACGGCGCAGGCGCGGGTCAGCTCGGGCAGGTTGCTGACCAGATTGTCGGGTGCGCTGATCGGGGACTGAGCGAAGCCCGGCAGGCCAAATCGCGTCAAAATGGCCGGATCGGGGTCGTCGACCAGCAGCACCGGCGGCGCAGCGGGCAGGACCGCCGCAATCTGCGCCCGCCAGAGCGGCAGCTTGCCGATCATTCGGGTGAAGCGATCAGGATCGATGGCGGGGCGAAAACCTGCCGCATCAGGGATCGGCATACGCCGAGGCTGACCCTCCTTAGCGGGCTCGGCGAACCACGCCTCCGCGCGCAGCGCCGACAGGACCGGCGGGACCGGATCGACCCAGTCAAGCTGCAGGATCTGCGCGTCCTGCGCCGCTTCCGGCCAGGGAGCGTGTGGTCCCAGCAAATCGAGGCTGGGGCCGGGAAGGATAACCGCCACGCGCCCATCGGGAGACGCGAGCAGGGCCTCGGTCAGCGCGGCGACGGCGCTTTCGCCATCACGCGCTCTGGCGCAGGGATTCATGCGCGGCGTGATCCCAGTCCGCGTCATCGCGCCCAGTAGCCTGCCCGGCAGCCAGGCGATGCCTGGCACGAGGATTATCAGCGGAGCAGCAGGCATGAGCCAGAAAGTGTCCGGAGGAACCGTAGCCGAAGACGGAAGTACAGGCCTGTCCAGCCGTGCACAACGCCGACGTGCCGGGCGGGAACGATCCGAGGCGGCCGCTTCATCGCGTAGTCCAAGTGCTCAACAGATTCACGCCGCAACCGTCGACCCGCGGTGGCCGGCCCGCCACCACTGCGGAAAAAAAATCAACCCCAGCGCGAAAGATGTTCGCAAAAGCTCACGTGGTGTATAGGGCGGTTCGGATGCATTTCATCCCGGCCTCTCGTCCCGGTGCAGGCGGCCGCGTTTGTAACTTTCCGGCCGTGCCGATCAACGGGGCGGGGCCTCAAGAGGAATTCGATGCCGACCGTCAGTCAGTACACGATGATCAACCTGGGCGTCCTGCCCGACATGGATCCCACTGAGACGAACTCCACGACCGAAAACCATGCGACGGTGCTCGACGGGCGGGTGTTCGGGTCGACGACCTCTCCCCTCTATGCCAACAGCACCCGCGTCGTCGTGACCGATCAGAATGACGACGGGCTGATCGGATTCGATCACGGTGCCACGACCGATCAGATCCGCTATCGCGTTGGCGACACCGTCTACACCACCACGCTTGATTCCGCGGTACTCGTCCAGGCTTCGGTGACGCAGGTCAGGCCCGATGGACTGACGGAAACGTTCGATGCATCGATCCGGCTGTTTCAGGACACCTCCGGACGGATGTTCATGGCACCGCCCACCGCCACGGGGGTGTTCCTGAATGAGGACAGGCTGGACGATTATCCGATCATCAGTATTCGGATCCCGAATCCCGCAGTCTACGACGTCCGCGCCTATTCCGGCATGTCGACCAATCGTTCGGCGCTCAATTTCAAGGACGGTTACATCGACGGGACCGAGGGTCCCGATTCCATCAGCGCGGGCTACACTGACGGCTCGGGTGACAGGGTCGATGGGAACGACGCGCTGCTGCCCGGGATGCGCGGCAACGACGACTTCATCCGCGCGGGCGCCGGCAATGATACCGTCTTTGCAGGCGATGGTGCCGACGTCGTGTGGGGCCGTGAGGGCAATGACACCATCTATGGCTACCGACAGGATGGCGTGGACGACGGCGCCAATGACACGCTCGACGGCGGGGCGGGCGACGACAGGCTCTTCGGCGGCGCCGGGAACGACTCCCTGATCGGCGGGACCGGCAACGATGTGCTGTTCGGCGGGTCAGGGAACGATGTGCTCGATGGCGGCGACGGCGATGACCGGATCGAGGCAGCGGCAGGCAATGACACCGTGCTCGGCGGCGCGGGGTCCGACACGATTTACGGCGGCACCGGGTCGGACACGCTGAGGGGCGATGATGGCTCCGACACGCTGTTCGGCGGCAGCGAGGCGGATTCGCTCGACGGCGGGAACGAAAACGACCGGCTCGAGGGCGGCGATGGCGCCGACAACATCGTCGTCGGCCGCGGCGACACGGCGCTGGGTCAAAACGATGCGGACGTCTTCCGCATCGATCCCGTGCAGACGGGCACCGGCGCAGCCACCATCACCGGCGGCGAGGGCGTGACCGCGGGCGGGACGGATGTCGACCGGATCGATGCGACGGCGATCACCTCGGGCGTCACCGTCAACTATGCCGGCAGCGAGGCCGGCACGCTGGCCGGGGGCGGCGCGAGCTACGGATTTTCCGAGATCGAGCGGGTGACCACCGGGGCGGGGAACGACTCGATCAACGCCGCGGCGGTGACGGCGGGCGGCATCAACGTCGACACCGGGGCCGGCGACGACACCATCGTCGGCGGGGCGGGGAACGATACGATCGTGGCGGGAACGGGCGCCGACTCCATCCGGGGCGGGGCTGGCGCGGACACGATTCAGGCCGGGGCTGGGGCCGACCGAGTCGATGCCGGCGCGGGCAACGACGCGATCGACCTCGGCGCGGGGGACAGCGCCACCGACACGCTGGTGATCCGCAACAACGGCGGCACCGACACGGTGACGGGGTTCGCGGGCCCCGTGACCAGCCCCACCGGCGTCGTCACCTCCGAGGACAAGCTCGACGTCAGCGGGATGGTGGACCGGGACGGCAATCCCGTGGACGTGGCCGATTTCCTCGGCGCGCGGGCGACCGGGACGATCACGCCGCTGCGCGACGCGGGCGGCACGGTCATCGGCTCGGTCCTGACCTTCCCTGACGGGACGGCCGTGCAGCTGCGCGGCGTTCTTCCGAGCCAGCTCGACAGCTGGCAAGAGCTGAACGCCCTCGGCATCCCCTGCTTTGCCGCCGGCACGATGATCGAGACGGCCGACGGCCCCCGCGCCGTCGAGACGCTGGCCGAAGGCGACCTGGTCCGCACGCTCGACCACGGGCTGCAGCCGGTGCGCTGGGTCGGCGCGCGGCGGCTCTCGGCGGCCGAGCTTGCGGCGGCCGAGAAGCTGCGGCCGATCCGCATCCGGGCCGGGGCGCTGGGGCCCGGGACGCCGCGCGCCGATCTGCTCGTCTCGCCGCAGCACCGGGTGCTGGTCCGCTCGCGCATCGCGCAGCGGATGTTCGGGACCGACGAGGTGCTGGTGGCGGCAAGACAGCTCTGCCAGCTGGCCGGCATCGACATCGCCGAGGATCTGGCGGCGGTCGAATACGTCCACATCCTGTTTGACCGCCACGAGGTGGTACTCTCGAACGGGGCGGCGACCGAGAGCCTCTACACCGGGCCAGAGGCGCTGAAGTCGGTCGGCCCGGCCGCCCGGGCCGAGATCCTGGCGCTGTTCCCTGAGCTCGCCACGCGCGACTACACCCCGCCGGCCGACCGCACCCTCGCCTCGGGGCGGATGGCGCGCAAGCTGGCGGTGCGGCACGCGCAGAACGGGAAGCCGCTGGTCGAAGCGCGGGCGGGTTAGGGTGTGACGTGCCCTCGGCTGCGGGCCTGACGGCCTGGGCCGGGGGGCAGCGACGGATGCCGCCCCAGCATCACCCCCCCATCCGGATCGCCAGCGCCGCCTCGATGGTGAGGGGGGCGATGCGGGCGGCGAAGTCCTTGGGCGACCACTCGGACAGCGAGGCGGCGACGTGAGACGAGCCCGGTGTCCTTCCAGTCCCATACCGACGACCCGCTGGAAAAGCGCGTCTCGACCGTCGGCCGCATCCACCCGCATCTCGAGGTCAAGCTGGTGGACGAGGCCGGCCACACCGTCGCGGTGGGCGAAAAGGGCGAGCTCTGCACCCGCGGCTATTCGGTGATGAAGGGCTACTGGGGCGAGCCGGAGAAGACCGCCGACGCCGTCGATGCCGATGGCTGGATGCACACCGGCGATCTCGCCACGCTGGACGACGAGGGCTATTGCAACATCGTCGGACGGGTCAAGGACATGCTGATCCGCGGCGGCGAGAACATCTATCCGCGCGAGGTCGAGGAGTATCTCTTCCAGCACCCCGCCGTGCAGCTCGTGCAGGTGTTCGGCGTGCCCGACCCGAAATACGGCGAGGAGGTCTGCGCCTGGATCGTCCCCAAGCCCGGCGCCCAGACGTCCGAGGACGAGATCCGCTGCTTCGCGCGCGAGCGCATGGCCCACTACAAGGTGCCGCGCCACATCCGCTTCAAGGACGAGCTGCCGATGACCGTGACCGGCAAGGCGCAGAAGTTTGTGATGCGGCAGGCGATGATCGACGAGCTGGGTCTGGCCGCGGGGTAGGGCGCGGCGCCGCGGCCGGGGTCAGGCCCGGTCCGCGGTGGGTGTGCCCACGTCGCCGGGGCCGTGCGACAGCGACTTGACGATCGCCGTCAGCGCCGCGCCGGGCGCCACGCCCAGCTGCGCGGCCGAGCGGCGGGTGATGCGCGACAGGATCGGCCCGGCGGCGGTGTTCAGTCGGACCAGCACCGCCGGGCCGTCCGCGCGCAGGCTCTCGACCGTGCCGGGCAGGATGTTGAGGGCCGAGAGCCCCTCGGGGCGGCCGCGGGCCAGCATCACGTCGGCCGCGGCGATCCTGAGCCGCAGCCGGGCGCCCGGCGCGGCGGCGAGCGTCGGCAGGAACAGCGCCAGCCCGCCCGCGTCCAGCTCGGTGATCCCGTCGTCGTGCTGGGCCACGACCCGCGCCGCGATCAGCGCCCCCGCCCCGCGCCCCGGCCCGGCCACGGCGGGGTCCGACAGCACCTCGGCCGCCGGCCCCACGGCGGTCACCCGGCCCGCGTCGAGCCGCACCACGGTGGTGGCGATCCGCGCCACCTCGGCGGGGGCGTGGCTCACGTAGAGCATCGGCACCGCCAGCTCATCACGCAGCCGCTCGAGATAGGGCAGGATCTCGGCCTTGCGGTCCTCGTCCAGCGCCGACAGCGGCTCGTCGGCGAGGATCAGCCGCGGCTCGGACATCAGCGCCCGGCCGATGGCCACCCGCTGCCGCTCGCCCCCCGAGAGCGTCGCGGGCGCGCGGTCGAGCAGCGGGCCGAGGCCCAGCATCCCGACGATGGCGCCCTCGTCGGCGCGCGGGCCCTTCGGCGCGAACCAGCGGCCATAGCGCAGGTTCTGGCGGACGGTCAGGTGCGGAAACAGCCGCCCGTCCTGAAAGACGATCCCCAGCCGGCGGCGATGCGGGGGGATGAACACCCCCCGCGCGGTGTCGGTCAGCACCGCGCCGTCCACCACGATGCGCCCCGTCTGCGGGCGCAGCAGCCCTGCGACCGCGTTCAGCACCGTGGACTTGCCCGACCCCGACGGTCCGTAAAGCGCCGTCACACCCGCCGGGGCGGTGAAGCCGAGGTCCAGCGCGAAACCGCCGAACTCATGGCGCAGGGCGATCTCGATCATCGCCCGGCCTCGCGCCCCGTCACCCGGCGCGCGACGCGGCGCGCCAGCCACTCGCTGGCGACCAGCGCCCCCATGGCGACCGCGACCGAGACGATGACCAGCCGCGCGGCGGACGCCTCGCCCCCCGGCACCTGCAGGAAGCTGTAGATTGCCGAGGGCAGGGTCTGGGTCTGGCCGGGGATGTTCGAGACGAAGGTGATCGTCGCCCCGAACTCGCCCATCGCCTTCGCAAACCCGAGGATCGCGCCGGCGATCACGCCGGGCAGGATCAGCGGCAGGGTCACCGTCAGCCACACCCACGGCCGCGCCGCCCCGAGCGAGCCCGCCGCCTGTTCCAGCCGCGGATCCACCGCCTCGATCGACAGCCGCATGGCGCGGACCATCAGCGGAAACGCCATGATCGCCGCGGCGAGCGCCGCGCCGGTCCAGCGGAAGGCGAAGACGATCCCGAACCACTGGTCGAGGTGGCTGCCGATCCACCCCCGCCGCCCGAAGGTCAGAAGCAGCAGGTAGCCCGTGACCACCGGCGGCAGCACCAGCGGCAGGTGCACGAGGCCGTTCAGAAGCCCGTGCCCCGGAAACCGCCAGCGCGCGAGCGCGTGCGCCGCCAGCAGCGCCAGCGGCAGGCTCGCCAGCACAGCGACGACCGAGACGCGCAGCGACAGCCGCAGCGCGTCCCATTCGGCGGGGCCGAGCCAGTCCGTCACCGCGCCGCCTCAGTTCGGAAGCGTGAAGCCCTGCGCGGCAAAGACCTTGCGCGCCGCCTCGCCCGACAGCGCCTCATAGAAGGCGCGGTCGGCGGGGTCGGCGGCGGTCTTGAGCAGCGCGGCGGGGTAGGTGATCGGCGTGTGGGTCCCGGCCGGGAAGGTGCCGACGACATGGACCGCCGGATCTGCGGCGGCGTCGGTGGCGTAGACGATGCCGTAGGGCGCCTCGCCGGTCGACACGAGCGCCAGCGCGGCGCGGACGTTGTCGGCCTGCGCGACCGAGCCCTCCACCTTGTCCCACAGCTTGAGGCTGGTCAGCGCTTCCTTGCCGTATTGCCCGGCGGGGACGGAATCGACCAGCGCCATGGCCAGCTTGCCGCCGTTGAGCAGCGCGGGCAGGTCGGTCGCGTCGCTCAGCTCGACCTTGGCCGCCGCCGGGTCCTGGGCGACCAGCACGAGCGTATTGCCCAGCAGGTCGGCGCGGGTGCCGTCCGCGACCTCGCCCGCCGTCTCGACCGCGTCCATCCACTGGGTCGAGGCCGAGATGAAGATATCCGCCGGCGCGCCTTCGATGATCTGCTTGGCGAGCGTGTTCGAGCCGGCATAGCTGACCGTGACCGTGTTGCCCGTGGCGGCCTGGAACTCGGCCGCGATCGGGTCGAGCGCGGTCTTCATCGAGGCGGCGGCGAAGACCACGACCTCCGCGGCGGCGGCGGGCAATGCCAGCGCCACGCCGAGCGGCAGCGCGAGAAGCAGGGAGCGGCGGGTCATCGGGAGCCTCCGGTGGTTATGTCTGTGAGAACATAACCGACGGCGGGGACGGGGCAACCGTTATTTTCGTCGGGATATAGCGAGGGGGTCTGGCGGCTCAGTTCCATGTCTTGGAGCTGACCTTGCGCGCGTCGCGCACCCGGCCCTCGGCGTCGAAGCGCACCAGCACCGCGGTGTATTCGCCGCCGAACAGCAGCGGGCCGGCCATGTAGGCCCACGAATCGGGGAAGCTCTGGTCCGGTTCGCCCAGCCGGGCGCGCACTTTGTCGCGGGGGGTGCCGGGCGGGATCTCGGCGATGGCGGCCTCGATCAGCGCGAAGCGCGGCTCGGACTGGTCGGCCTTGCCCGCGACGGCCACCCAGGCCGCGCGGTCGAAGGTCGTCGCGGTGCCCGCGGCGGGCGTCTCGGTCAGGTGGGTGGGGCTCAACGCGCCGGCGCTCTGAAGGCTTAGCGCCAGCAGGCTGGCGGCGATTGCGAGGGATTTCATGTTTTTCAAGCCTCCCTGTCTGTGGGCCGCTGAGCGGCCGCGTCATCGGTTACAGTAAGATCGACCCGGTGCGGTCTTCGCCCGGATGCGGCGCGAGGATCGCCGCGGGCGAGAGGCTCGCCGGACACGGCTTGGTCGGCTCGCAGGGGGCGGGCGCATCAAACCGCAGCCGTCGCCGAGTCCGTCGAGCATGGGCAGGTCTCCGTCGCGGGCTCGGGCGTGGCATCACCCGGGCGTTGCCGCCGGTCACTTCCTCCGGCGCGTGCTGGATGAGTACGCTCGGGGCCGCGCGTAAACGTTCTGTGTCAGGATCATCGCCGTTGCGTGACACCCTGTGCCATCGGCAGGTATTCGCCAGAAAATCGGGGCGCGCTGCCCACCGCCGAGCTGTCGCACAGCCGACATAGTCGCGGTCTATCAGGGGATCAGTCTCAGCTCGACACCAGCTCACCCCACCGCCGTAGTCCTGCAGGCCGAGGGGTCGGAAGGGCTGAGCCTCGGCATCACCATCCACAACCGCAACGCACAGGAGTAATCCGATGGATTGGCTGGACACGCTGCGCGAGATCGCTCCGCCCCCCGCCGAGGTCCGCGAACTGCCGGGTGCGGCGGAGCGGTCGGCGGCCGAGGCCGCGCTGAAGGTCGGGTTGCCGCGCGATTACGTGGCCTTTGCCGAGGCGTGGGGGCCGGCCTATGTCGGGCAGTTCTTCCATGTGTTCGCCCCGGTGCCGGGCCGGAACGGGCTGGTCGAGAAGGCGCGGGGGGTGACGGAGGCGCTCTCGACGCTCAAGGCGCACCATCCGCAGCGCTGCACCGCGCCGGTGTTCCCCGAGGCGGGCGGGTTCCTGGCCTGGGGGTGGACGGACAACGCCGACTATCTGGGCTGGATGGTGACGGGCACCGACCCCGAGGCCTGGCCCACGGCCGTCTGGGGCGAGGAGGACGGTGCGCCCGAGGTGTTCGAGGGCACCGGCTTCGGGGCGCTGCTGGCGGGGATCGTGACCGGCTCGATCCGCCCGGCGGCGTTCCCCGCCGATGTATGGGACGAGCTGCCGCTGACGAAAGAGGCGCCCGCGTCCGAGCGGTCCGCCGACTGAGCGCCGGACCGGCTGACCCCCGTCCCGTCCCATGCGCCCCCCCTCGGGGCGGTCGCGCGGGCGCATCCACAACCGCAACGGCCAAGAGGAGTAAGGGTCATGGACTGGTCGGCCGAACTTCGCAGCGCCCTGCCGCCACCCGCGCACCTTGCCGCCGCGCCGTCGGCTGCGGATTGGGCCGCGGCCGAGGCGGCGCTGGGGGTCACCCTGCCTGCGGACTACAAGCAGTTCCTGTCGGACTGGGGTCCGGCGCAGATCGGCGCGTTCTTCTATACGCTCTCCCCCGGCCACCCCAACCGGGTCGTCGAGTTGGTGGAGAAGGCCCGCTACGTCACCTATGCCCTGGGCACCCTCAAGGCCCATCACCCCCGAACTTACACCGCGCCGGTGTTCCCCGAGGCGGGTGGTTTCCTCGCCTGGGGCCTGACGGACAACGGCGACTTCCTGGGCTGGATGGTGACGGGCCGCGACCCCGAGGCTTGGCCCGCCGCCGTCTGGGGCGAGGAGGACGGGACGCCCGAGGTGTTCGAGGGGACCGGCTTCGGGGCGCTGCTGACGGGGATTGTGACCGGGACCATCCGCCCGGCGGCGTTCCCCGCGGATGTGTGGGACGAGGTGCCGCTGACGATGGAGCCGCTGGGGTCCGAGTGAAGCGGGGGGGGGGCGGGTGACGCCTGACGATGTGCGCCCTAACAGGGCCGGTGTTGGGGTCAGGCGCTGGCGGGCGGGCTCGCCGACGACAGTGGCAGAGTGGCGCGAGGACCAACTCGGGCGGCTCGGTCGATCAAATCCACTTACGAGTTAGGCGGCGGCTCACGGCCGAGACGCACACACCTCTTGCTTTCCCAAGGTCAGCGAGCAACCACCGCTCACCGCTCACCGCTCACCGCTCACCGCTCACCGCTCACCGCTCACCGCTCACCGCTCACCGCTCACCGCTCACCGCTCACCGCTCACCGCTCACCGCTCACCGCTCACCGCTTCCACCGCGAGCCGCCCCAACTCACCCCGCCGCCACGTCCGGCACCGGGTCCGCGAGCCGCGCCAGCGACCGCGGCAGACGGGGGCGGAAATCCTCCCACCAGATGCGGCCGCGGCGGCGTCGGGAGGTCTCGATCGCCTCACGCAGGACAGCGCCGCCGATGCGGGTGCCGATGTCGCAGGCGGCGGTGATCCCCTGCACGAAGGGCCGGTCGTGCATGAGGTACGGGATCGCCCCCATGTAGACCCGCGCGTCATAGGCCGGCGCGCCGAGCAGGCGGTAGTCCTCGTCCACGTCCAGAACGTCGACGCCGGCGGCCAGCAGGGAGGCGCGCAGCGTGGGGAAGGGCAGGTCGTCGGCCTCGAGCGGCTTCTGGCCGCGGGCGTCGACGAACACCTCGAACGTCAGCGGGCCGGCGGCGGTGTCGAGCGTCGTGCCCTCGTCCGACTGCTGCATCGTCCAGTCGCTGCCGATCGCGCGGATCGACAAGAGCCCCGCGTCGTGCAGCGCGAGAAGCCGGCGGATCGATTCCGGCGGGACGGCGGCATAGTTGTCGACGAAGACGGGCTTCAGCGAGGCCTCGAACCGGGTGCGGTCGGCGTCGGACATCTGCTCGACCAGCCCCTCGACGGGCTCGTGCATCCGCAGGATCGCATAGCGCCACGGGACCGTGCGGCGGGCGTCGTGGTTGGCCTCGGCCTCGGCGAGGTTGCGGCGGGCCCAGTCGAAGGGCTCGCTCTGCTTGCGGGCGCGGAAATACCGTGCGGCAAAGTCGTCCACGGTGGCGTTCCTGAGGTCCAGCGCCGCGGCGTAGGCCGGGTCGGCCAGTTCCAGCTCGGCCCGGAACAGGTCGAACGCCGCGTCGAGCAGGTGGTCGCTGCCCGCCAGCCCCGCGAGCGCGGCGGGGGTCATGACCCTGAGTGGCTCATAGGGGATCGGGCAGTAGAAGTCCGCCTCGGGCAGGAGCCCGGCCCGTGACATCATCGTAATCGACAGGGCGGGGTTGGCGTCCGGGTCGCTCGGCTCGAAGCGCAGCGCCTCGCCGCGGCCCTGCACGAAGCGGCCGTGCTGGGTGGCGATCGCCATCGTCGCGTCGATGGCGCTGAGCGAGGTGCCGAGGATGCCGACCCGGCAAGCCGGGATATGCGCATCGAGCAGACCCGACCACGGGCTCGGGAAATAGCGCCGGGTCTCGTCGTCGTCGGGAAACACGTGGCCGGTGGCGAGGATCACCTTGTCGAAGGGATCCTCGACCTCGCCCCGGTCGGTGACGATCTGCAAGCGCCCGTCGGCGCGGGGGCGGATGTCGGTGACCTCGGTGCGCTCGCGCAGCTCGACCTTGTGGCCGAGCGCCTCGGCCTGATGGACCAGCTCGTTGAACTCGTCGCGGTAATAGCGCCCCAGCATGAGGCGCGGGGTGAAGTCGCGGTCGTCGATGTCGTGCGGGTCGATCCCGTGACTGCGCAGCAGCGCGTGGGTCTGGGCGCGCAGCCAGTCGAGATAGCTGCGGGTGACCGGCGGGATCTCGATGCTGGCGATGTTGGCCAGCATCACCGCGCTGGCGGTGTCGTCCGAGTACGGCATCCCCACGCCCGCGTCCGCGCCCTTCTCGAACAGCCAGATGGTGACGGCCTCGGCGCTGCGGACCGTGGCCAGCGCCTTGAAGGCGTAAACGCCGGTCGGGCCGGTGCCCACGAGGGCGATGTTGATCATCCGACGCGCCTTTCATCGTCTCTGCTCAGGAGCGGTGAACGCGCCGGGGCGGCCAACGGACGCCTTGGGCGGCAAATGTTAGCCTGCGTCACGTCGCCACGGTGGGGGGTGGGCGTGAGGGGCCTCATGGCAGACAAGGCACTTGCTTACTATAAGCATGATTACTATTAACGAGCGATGTCCCTCTCGCCCCTTCCCACCAGCCTTGCCGGCCTGCTGCACGTCACGAGCCGGGCCCTCAGCCGCTCGATCGAGGAGCGGACGCGGGACCGGGCGTTGTCGTCCAGCCAATGGCGGCTGCTCGTCGTGCTGCTCAAGCAGGGGCCGATGCGGCAGGTGCGGCTGGCCGAGGCGCTGGGGGTCGAGCCGATCAGCGTGTCGCGCCTCGTCGACCGGATGGTGCAGTCCGGCTGGGTCGAGCGCACGGCCGATCCCGACGACCGCAGGGCCCACATCGTCCACCCCACGCCGCGCGCGACGGCGTCGCTGGCCAGCCTCGGCAACGTCGCCGAGGCCACGGCCGACCTCGCCCTCGCCGATTTCAGCCCGCAGGAACGCGCGGACCTGTTCGCCATGCTGCGGCGGCTGAACGCGAACCTCTGCCGCGCGGCCGAGAGCCCCGCGGACCCCATGCCCCCCACCGGAAAGCCAGACCGATGACCGCCCCAGCGTCCCGCGACCACGCCCCCAACCCGCGTGAGCCCGAACCGCGTGAGCCCGCCCCGGACGCCCCCCCGGCGCGGCGCCCGACCGTGGTGCCCCCGGCCCGGGGCGGCCGCTCGATCCGCCGCCGGCTGCTGATGCTGTCGCTGCCGGTCGCGCTGATCCTCGGCGGCGGCTACGTCTGGCTGAGCGGCGGGCGCTATCAGGAGACCGAGAACGCCAACCTCCACCAGGCGCGCATCCTGATCGCGTCCGACCTGGCCGGCCGGGTGGTGGCCTCCGAGGCGGCCGAGAACCGCCACGTCGCGGCGGGTGACCTGCTGTTCCGGGTGGACGCCGAACCCTACCGGATCGCGCTGGCGCAGGCCGATGCGGCGGTCGCGGCCGCCCGGGTGCAGGTCCAGCAGCTCAAGGCGGCCCATGCCGCGGCGCTGACCCGGCGCGAGCTGGCGCAGTCGAACCTCGACTTTGCCGAGACGGAATCCGACCGGCAGGCGCAGTTGACGAAGAAGGGCGTGGCCACCACCGCGATGCTGGACGAGGTGACGAACCGGCACGAGCAGGCCCGCCAGGGCCTCGCCGCCGCCGAGGTCGAGGTCCGGGCCGCCGCCGCCGCGCTGGGGGGCGACCCCGCCGCGCCCGACGATGACCATCCGCTGGTCCGCCAGGCCGTCGCGGCGCGCGAAAAGGCGGCCTATACCCTGACCCAGACCGAGGTTCACGCCCCGGCCGACGGCGTGCTGACCCAGGCGGCGTCGTTCCGCCAGGGCCAGTTCGTCGCCGCCGGCACCCCGGTCTTTTCCCTGATCGCCACCCGCGACGTGTGGGTGGACGCCAACTTCAAGGAAACCCAGCTCGAGGGGATCGTGCCGGGCCAGTCGGCCGAGATCACCTTCGACGCCTATCCCGACCGCACGTTCGCCGCGACCGTCGCCGACGTGGGCGCCGGGACGGGGGCCGAGTTCTCGCTGCTGCCGGCGCAGAACGCGACCGGCAACTGGGTCAAGGTGACCCAGCGGGTGCCGGTGCGGCTGCTGCTGGCCGAGGGGCAGGACCTGTCGGCGCTGCGCTCGGGGATGAGCGCGTCGGTCACCGTGGACACGGGCCGGCAGACCGGGCTCGAGCAGCTGCGGCTGCGCGCCTCGGCGGCTGAGGCGGGTGTGACCGGGTGGGTGGGCGACCACCGTCGATGAGCGCCGCGGCACCGCTCTCGAAACCTCTGATCGAGGTGCACAACAAGACCCTGATCACGCTGTCGATCATGCTCGCCACGATCATGCAGGTGCTCGACACCACGATCGCGAACGTGGCCCTGCCGTCGATGCAGGCCGATCTCGGCGCCTCGGCGGACACGATCAACTGGGTGCTCACCTCGTATATCGTGGCCGCGGCGATCGTCACGGCGCTGACCGGGTGGATGGCCGACCGGCTGGGCCGGAAGCGGCTGTTCCTGATCTCGGTCGCGGGGTTCGTCGCGGCCTCGGTCGCCTGCGGGCTCAGCTGGTCGCTGGGCTCGATCGTCGCCTTTCGCGTGCTGCAGGGCGTCTTCGGCGCGGCCATCGTGCCGCTGGCGCAGACCTTTATGCTGGACATCAACCCGCGCGAGAAGCAGGGCCAGGCGATGGCGCTGTGGGGGGCGGGGATCATGGTCGGCCCGATCATCGGCCCCACCCTGGGCGGCTGGCTGACCGAAAGCGTCAACTGGCGCTGGGTGTTCTTCATCAACCTGCCGGTCGGCATCATCGCGTTCCTCGGCTGCGCCGCGAACCTGCCCGAGCGGGCGGCGGTGCGCCGGCACTTCGACCTCTTCGGTTTCGCCTTCATCGCGCTCGGCGTCGGCGCGCTGCAGATGATGCTGGACCGCGGGGCGGAGCTGGACTGGTTCGCCTCGACCGAGGTCTGGATCGAGCTCGGGCTGGCGATCATCGGCTTCGGGGTGGCGACGATCCACATCGCCACGGCCGAGCGGCCCTTCCTCGACCCGCGGATGTTCGCCGACTTCAACTTCGTCGCCGCGCTGGTGATGATCTTCGTGATCGGCATGGTGCTGATGGCGTCGATGGCGCTGCTGCCGCCGATGCTGTCGCGGATCTACGGCTATCCGGTGATGACCACCGGCATGGTCATGGCGCCGCGCGGGATGGGGACGATGCTGTCGATGGTCCTTGTCGGGCAGCTCGTCCGGTTCGTCGACCCGCGGCTGCTGATCGCGGTGGGGCTCGCGCTCACCGCCTATTCGCTGCACCTGATGACCGGCTTCTCGCCCGTCATGGGCAGCCGCCCGTTCGTCATCTCGGGCGTGCTGCAGGGGATCGGCATGGGGCTGGTCTTCGTGCCGCTGTCGACCACCGCCTTTGCGACCATGGCCGTGGACCTGCGGGCCGACGCGACGGCGCTGTTCAGCCTGGTGCGCAACATCGGCTCGTCGATCGGGATCTCGGTCGTGGGGTTCCTGCTGACGCGCAACATCCAGGTCAACCACACCGAGCTCGTCTCGGGGCTGACCATCACCTCGCCCGAGCTGCTGCGGCAGTGGCCGGTGCTGGACGCGCTGCCGGGGGGCGTGCCGTGGAACGTGCTCGACGGGCTGGTGACGCAGCAGGCGCTGATGATCAGCTATCTCGATGACTTCGTGGTGATGATGTGGCTGTGCCTCGCCGTGCTGCCGCTGACGCTGATCCTGCGCCGACCGGGGGTGCCGGCCGGGCCTGCGGCGCATCATATGGAGTAGGGGCGGCGCGGGTCCGTGAGTGGGGGCAATCGGGTGTGAGGGCCAGCAGACGGGACGTCTCGATGCCGGCGAGGATCGTACGTTTCCGCCGTGAGCCACCTGCGCCCTAGACCGACCGCGGCATAAGGTCTCTCCCGTCCAGCGCGCGCAGGTTGTCGGTGACCAGCGACGCCAGATGCTCTTCCGCAGCTGCCCCCTGCACGGCCACCCGTGCTGTCCTGATTCTACTGCCTGCCCGATCGGGTGGTGGAACGCTGTTAGCCGCCCAGTTGACTATGCTGGACCGACTGCGGGTTGGGACCGGTAAGCCGCCCTTCCCGTTCCGCGATGCGCTTTCCTGACTGCTCGAAGGCCCGTCGGTCAAGGAAATCCGCTGACTACATATCATACCTCCCATGAGATCATACCTCCCCTGCGCGGCGACCGCAGGGTATCGGCCTTGGCTTTCGCCGGCGGCCCGGAGGGGATGACCAGCCGCGCCGGCACCGGGCGGGCAGAGAAAGCGGCGCTTGCGGCGGCGGCGGCGGGGGATGCCCTGCGCTCGCGGGTTCGGGGGCGGGCCGTCCCGCGCGACCCGCGGCTGTTCCAGCGGCCGCGCGGGCCGGTCTGACGCGGCGAGCGGGCGCGTGCGTCGGCTTTGTGAGCCGGCGAATGGGCTGGCCGTCTGCCGTCGCGCGCAGGATTGCGCGGGTTGGCCGCAACCCCTCTGACCGCATGACGCGAAACCCACCGCTATTCCCCTCACAATCACCTTGTCCGTGAGCCGAATACGCCCCACAATCCCCTCATGGAAATCTGGGAAACCCCCGCCTGGCCCCGCTTCACCCACGATCCCGCCCGGACCGAGGGGCCGCTGGCGGCGTTCTCCGCGCGGCTCGGGGCGATGTCCGGGCTGCACGAGGCGCTCTCGGCCGACGAGCGGCGCGAGGCGTTCCTGCGCGCCGTCACGCATGAGGCCGTCTCGTCCTTCGCCATCGAGGGCGCCACGCTGCCCGCCGCCCAGATCGAGGCCTCGGTCGTGGCCTCGCTGGCGCATCGCGGGCGCGAGCCGCAGCGGCGCAGCGATGCCATCGCCACGCTCATGCTCGAGGCGCGGGCGGGGCAGGGGGTGCTGGACGCGCCGACCCTCTTCCACTGGCACCGGCTGCTCTTTCACGGCACCGAGGTCGAGGACAAGGGCCGCTGGCGCAGCTTCGCCATGGTGATCGCAAGGACCGCCGCGGCCGGGCGCGACGAGGTGCTGTACCGCGCGCCCCCCGCCGCACAGGTGCCCGCGATGATGGAGGATTTCCTCACCGCGCTGCCCCGCGACACCCGTCCGCTGCCGATCCGCGCGGCGCTGGCGCATCTGTGGTTCGAATCGATCCACCCCTTCTCGGACGGCAACGGCCGGCTGGGCCGCGCCATCGTCGAGCACGTCTTCGCCCGCGGCGGCCAGGGTGGGGTCGGCGCGGGGCGCGGGAAGTCGCCTTCTCGGCTTCCTGTCCGACGCTGTGGTCCGCGGCGCCACCGAGGCGTTGCGCTGGCTCAACCTGGACGGCTTGGCAGGCCGCCCTATCGAGGAAATCTTTCTCGGCTTGGCCGACTACGTCTGCCCTGACGGAGGCTCGATCGACGAAGGTATCGCTCGCGAAGCTTTCATTGAGACGATCGCCGATCTCGCTGGTGCGGGCATCACGGATCTGGACGGCCTCACCGCTGAGCATATGCAGACCGTCTTCGAACTCTACGCTACGAACGCCATCGAAGCGCGACTGTGCAATGACATCGGCGCACGAGCGGTGACGCTGCCCAGCGACAGCCGGGAAGCCGCGCGGGTACAGGCGCAACTCAATGATTTCATCCGGCGGGGTGTCGCCGATGCCCTCACGACCGTCAGAGCTGCCGCTGCCGTGCTGACGCCGGACCGCGTGCTCGCCTTCGTCGGACGCATATAAGAGCAGGCGTTCGGCACTCTACAGGTCATGGGCGGTGCGGAGTCAGAGGGCGCATGAGACGACACTTTATCGCCGGCCGTTACGGCCCAGAAGATCGCAGCCGAATGCCGCTTGGCGACGGCGAGGAGGAAACCCGCCTCGACCTCGTCGTCGGTGAGCGCTCGCTCGATCACGGCATCGGACGTGCGCTAACCGATTTGTCCCGCCTCGGCGTCTTCCCCTCGGAGACAGGCGTCGACCTCCTCGTGCTGGCGCCGCATGTTCACGCTGCGGACACCCGCGTTTCGCGTGACAGTGAGTCTCAAGACGGTTGGACCCGCGAGTTGCGGATCATCGTCCCGGTGGCTGAACCCGATCGTTGGCAGGCGGCTGCGCCGATCTTCGTGCAACTGCTCAATTTCCTGACGAGCGACTACTGGTCTTTGGGGTTTCGGGCGCGGCCTCGACGTTTCGCGAACGTGGCGCCGACACCGCCAGCGAGACCTATAGCCGCTCCGTTCGACGACCTCGCTCTCTTCTCGGGTGGTCTCGACAGCCTAATCGGCGCCATTGATGCCGTTGAGGGAGGACGCACGGCCAAAATGAGTGAGACATCGACGATCAGCGGCGTGGTCTTTCATTCCAAGGCGCATGTTTGCTCGGCCAAAGGCTCTTTCCCGCTACAAAACGCCACCGGAAACAACTTGAAGAACGTCAATGTCGATGTGCCGATGGGAGTCCTGACCGTTGTAACCGGCGTCGCCGGGTCTGGAAAAATCTCGCTTATCAGTGGGGCTATACCGATCTTGCGCTTCTCGATCCGATCAAAACAGTTTGTGAGACTTAACACATCGCTTGAGCGCTATATAAAGCAGGTGGCCGCGAGGTGAGTGGTGTTCATGGGGCGATAGCTTTTATCGAAGCCCAAATTCGCCGACCAATGCAATCCCCGAGTTAGATCTGCGCATCGCATCCAACTCGTTGGAGCATCACACAGTCGCGAACGCGCCAGCGATTAAATGACGGTCTTGGCCGCGGTGCCTGTTAATCTTGGCGGTGCGCATAGTCGTTGAGGCGCTGCATGCACTTTGGGGAAGATACGGCGCCGCGCGGCCCTGACTGGCCGCCTTAAGCCGAAAGCAGCGGATCGAAACCTCTGTCACCGTCGACGCGTTCGAACCAGCCCTTTTACTACAAAGGACAAATATCGACCCCAAAGGCAAAAGCCTCAGGAATCAATATCGGGTGTGGATTGCAGAGGTATTTGTCCTTTGTGAAGTCTATAAATCAATCACTTGCGCCGATGATCCATCGCTTGTCTTGATCTAATCAATCGATTGATTTAGATCACTGCTTATGATGACGGAGCACCCCACCCGCCGCGACCTGCTCGATGCCGCCCTGCGCCTGTTCGCGCGCGACGGCTACGATGCCGCCTCGACCCGCGCGATTGCGGCGGAAGCCGAGACCAACATCTCGTCGATCGCCTATCATTTCGGCGGGAAAGAAGGGCTGCGGCTCGCGTGCGCCGATGCCGTGGCCCAGGCGATCGGGCAGGTGGCGCGGGCGCTGCCGGCGGGCCCTGCGGCGCTGGACCGGCTGGCCGCGCGCCGCATCCTGCGCCGGCTGGTTCGGCGGATCGTGACATTCCTGACTGTGACGCCGGCGGCCTCGGGCATCGTCGGCTTTCTGCTGCGCGAACTGGCACAGCCGAACAGCCCGGTGCTGGACCGGCTTTACGACACGCTCGTCGCCCCGCGCCACGCGGCTCTCTGCCGTCTGTGGGCAGCAGCGACAGGGGCCGCACCGGATAGCGAGGATACACGCCTTGCCGTGTTCGCGCTCATCGGCCAGGCGGCGTATTTCCGCCTGGCCGCGCCCATCGTGCAGCGTAGGATGGGCTGGGACGGCTATGCGCGGCGGGAGGCGCGGGCGATCTCGCGCCGCCTGATCGTCAATCTGGACGCGATGCTGGGGGCGGCGGATGGCTGACGCCCTGTGCAGCCTGCCGCTGATCGCGGCCTTGTTGGCGCGTTGCGCGCCGCCGCCGCCGCTGGCCACCGGCTATGTCGACGGGGAGTATGTGCAGGCGGCTCCCCTGGCCACCGCACGGATTGCCGAGGTCATGGTGCGGCGCGGCGATGTGCTGCGTGCCGGGCAGGTGCTGGCGCGAATGGACACGGCCGATGCGCAGGGCAGGCTGGACGGGGCCGAGGCGCGGTTGCTGCGGGCGCAGTCCGAGCTGGCCGACCTGAGCCAAGGCAGCCGTCCCGAGGAGTTGGCCGCGCTGGAGGCCGCCGTGACCGCCGCAAGGACAGCGGCCGAGCAGGCCAGGGACGACGCCGCGCGCGAAGAAAGGCTCAGCGCGCGGGGCGTGTCGTCGCGGTCGCAAAGCGAAACGCTGCGTTCCGCGGCGGATGTCGCCTCGGCGCAACTGGCCCAGGCCGAGGCGCGGCTTGCCGCCGCCCGCCTGCCCGCCCGCGCCGACCGCATCGCCGCCGCCCGCGCCGCCGTGGCTGAGGCCGAGGCCGCCCGCGACACTGCCCGCTGGCAGCTCGATCAGCGCAGCATCCGCGCCGACGCGCCGGGGGTTGTCTCCGACAACATTCGCGAGCCCGGCGAGATCGCCGGCCCCGCCGCTCCGGTCGTGTCCTGGCTGCCGGATGGCGCCGTCCGGCTGCGGGTCTATGTGCCGGAACCCGCGCTGTCCTCGGTCTCGGTCGGCACGCGGCTGGCGGTGTCCTGCGACGGCTGCGCCCCGCAGACCGCCCGGGTCACCTGGATCGCCGACATGGCCGAGTTCACGCCGCCCGTCATCTATTCCCGCGAGTCGCGCCAAAAGCTGGTGTACATGGTCGAGGCCGCACCCGAGGCGCCGTCCACCCTGAAGCCCGGGCAGATCGTCGAGGTTCGGACCGCGCCATGACCGCCGCACCTGCCGCCATCCTAGTCGAGGGTCTGACCAAGTCCTTCAACGGAAAGCGAGTGGTAGACGATGTCAGCCTGACCGTGGCAACCGGCGAGATCGCGGGCTTTCTCGGGCCCAACGGCTCGGGCAAGACGACCTGCATCCGCATGATGTGCGGGCTGCTCACGCCCGATGCGGGGCGTAGGCGGGTGCTGGGCCTCGACCTGATGCGCCAGCAGCGGCAGATCAGGTTGCAGGTCGGCTACATGACGCAGAGATTCTCGTTCTACGAGGATCTGTCGATCGAACAGAACCTCGCCTTCGTCGCTGGCCTTTACCGGCTGCCGCGTCAGGCGGTCGCCGATACGCTGGCTGATCTGGGGCTGACCTCGCGCAGGCAGCAGCTCGCGGGATCGCTGTCGGGCGGTTGGAAACAGCGGCTGGCCCTGGCCGCCTGCATCATGCACCGGCCGCGCCTGCTTATGCTCGACGAACCCACCGCGGGCGTGGACCCTAAGGCCCGCCGCGCCTTCTGGGACGAGATCCACGACCGCGCGGCCAGTGGCATCACGGTGCTGGTCTCCACGCATTACATGGACGAGGCCGAGCGCTGCCACCGGATCAACTACATCGCCTATGGCCGGCTCGTAACCAGTGGCACGGTGGCCGAAGTGATCGCCGACGCTGGCCTCGCCACCCGCACGGTCGAGACCGACCGCCCCGGGGCGCTGGCCGCCGCGCTGCGCCGCGCGCCGGGCGTGGCGCAGGTCGAGCCGTTTGGAACTGAGCTGCATGTCACCGGTCCCGATCCGGCAGCGCTCGACGCGGCGATCGCCGCCGCCGGGGCGAAAGGCGTTCCGGCCGACACAAGCCTCGAGGACGTGTTCATCCGGCTGATGGACCAGTCGCAGGACAATGTCGCATGATCCCGTCGCCCACTCGCGTCGCGGCGCTGCTTCGCAAGGAGTTCATCCAGATGCGCCGCGACCGCGTCACCTTCGCGATGACGCTTGCCGTGCCGATCATGCAGCTGCTGCTGTTCGGCTTCGCCATCAACACCGACCCCAAGCAGATGCCTGCCGCGCTGGTCGCGCCGGCCGGCGACCGCTTTGCGCGCGCGATGGTCACGGCGCTCGAAAATACAGGCTATTACCGCTTTATCGCGCCCGACCTCACGGCGGCCGAAGCCGAACGGATGCTGACCGACGGCCGCGTGTCCTTCGTCGTGACGCTGGCGCCGGACTTCGGCGCCGACCTGCTGCGCGGCGAGCGGGCGCAGCTGCTGATCGAGGCCGACGCGACCGACCCTGCCGCCGCCTCGGGGGCGATCTCGACCCTGCAGACGGTCGCCGCCGGTGCGCTGACACGCGAGCTTGGCCCCGCGCCGCCCGTGACGGGCCCCGAAATCGTGGTCCATCGCCGCTATAACCCCGAGGGCCTGACCCAGTTCAACATCGTTCCGGGTCTGCTGGGGATCATTCTGCAAATGACCATGGTGATGATGACGGCGATGGCCCTGACCCGCGAGATCGAGCGCGGCACGATGGAGAACCTGCTAGCGATGCCCGCCACCCCGGCAGAAATCATGATCGGCAAGGTCACGCCCTTCCTGGCGGTCGGCGCGGTGCAGGTGGCGGTGATCCTGCTGGCCGCGCGGGCGATCTTTGCCGTGCCGTTTGTCGGATCGCCGTGCCTGCTGTTCGCCGGGGTGTTCCTGTTCGTGCTTGCGCTGGTGCTGCTGGGCTATCTGATCTCCACCGTGTCGCGCACGCAGATGCAGGCGATGCAGCTGTCGATCTTTGCCTTCCTGCCCTCGATCCTGCTGTCGGGGTTCATGTTCCCGTTCCGCGGAATGCCGCATTGGGCACGGGCCATCGGGGAGGCGCTGCCGGTCACGCATTTCCTGCGGTTGGCGCGAGGGGTGATGCTGAAGGGCGCCGCCCCCGCCGATGTCGCGGCGCAGTTCGGCGCATTGGCGATCATCGTCGCGGTGCTGACCGGCTTGGCGCTGGCGCGGTTTAAGCGGACGCTGGATTGAGGTTGCTGAAGACCGAGGGTAGGAGTGTTCGGTAGCGTTACGAGCATGAACGCTTCGATGTCAGCGAGGCGCATCTCGTGCTGCTCGGTCAGTTGAACGACCAGCCGCGCGATGTTTGGGTCGCGTGGCGCGTAAAACGGCCAATCATCCAGTTCGTGGCTGTCCGGGTGGTTGCTTCTCAACGCTGCCCTCCGCTCTCAGTGGCCTTGTCCGCTCCGTCAGCAGCTTGGCTGCGCATTTGGTCGCAAGATATTCTGCCAAGGAGGTGTCCCCTTTATTAACTTGAGTCGCCAGCCGCAGGCATAGTTGCTGTTCGGTTTGGCGTTCACTTCGGCTTCCGCCTGAAGGCAAAACGATCGCCAAGGTCCAGACCGCAGCCGCCAACGGAACCAAGATTTCCGTTCTCATATTTTGGATACGTCGCTCTTTCTCAGGGCTTCGATGGTCGTCGCGATACGGCGCCACGGGTAAATCGGTCTTGTTCCGTGAGGGGCTTTAATGGGCGGATGGCCTGCAACCCGAAGCCGACTGGCGACAAAGTGGCTGGCAAGCTCAAGCTGGCGCGCAATGACGCCTGCCGTTCCATATTCGGCTTCAAACTGCATTACAGAGCCGATCGTGACATACTCGCGCGTGACCCTGGAGACGGAGGCCCACGTTTGCGCCGGCCACGCGGTCGCGGTCGGCAAGACCGATGGCTGCCTGCAATGCCATATCGAGCGCACCGGTGTGCCGGATCTGACGGTGGTCGAGTGGCCAGCCGGCGCCGATCCCACTTTGGAAGAGCCGGCCTGCGGCGCGCATTATCAGCCTTATGGACCGGTCGAACTCGCCTTCGTCACCGCGATGATCTCGGAGGTGGCGCTCGACTGCCTGTTGGATCCGCCGAAAGCCTCCTTCAGTCGGGTCGGCATCGCAGCACCGCGTCGCCTCGAAGCGCTCGGTGGGCAGCTGACGCGCGGCTGGCGGTCTGAGTTTGGTGTAGGCAACGGCGGTTCTCGCACCGTTAATCGTCCCTGGACCGCAGCAGCCTGTGCGGCCTGTGGGCCCGATCGGCTCGACGAAGCGGTTTAAGCGCGTACGACGTTAGACACTGATGATCGTGCACCGGATAGATTGTGGGACAGCCGATGCCGATTGGGCCGCTCGTAGCTCGGACATTGGGGCGAACGTCCGGCTTGGGCCGACTGGCGCATGGTGCGCCGGTAAAGAAAGTTGATCAAAGGTCGATCCCCTTCAACAGCGACAACGCGTCGTCGATGTCGACACCGAGGTACTGCGCCGTGCTGTCCATCTTCGGATGCCTCAGCAGCAGCTGGACCGCGCGCAGGATGCCGATTTCCTTGTAGATCTGGGCAACCTTGGTCTGTCACATGGACTGCGTGCAGTAGGTGCTAGACTCTAAGCCGAGTGTTGATACGCACCCCCGGACGATCCGGGCATACTGCCGAGTGGAGAGATGCGGGCTGCCGTGGATCCGCCTGGGCCATAGTAGCTCCAGACCGTTCATCTCCGGGTCAGATATCCAGCGCTCAAGGACACCCTCACGGCTTCGGTGATCTCGAACCGAACCGGCTTGCCGGTCTTGCTCTGGATCTACTCCTCATTCAAAAGTAGTCGGCGAACGTCCCTTTCACGTCGCGCAAAGGACTCCCTCCCTTGTTGGCGAAGAAGATTCAATTTCTTCAGATCATGCTCGAACATATCCGTCGCCATTTCTGGCTTGTCGAAGGTATCGTTAATACGAACTGTCGGCACGTTCGCGTAGAGCAACCGCCTGAGCTGATCCATCGAAGAAGTGTTCACCTCGAGCGTTTTTTGAAGCAGTTGAACCGGCAGGAAGCTGTTGATCTGCCGTGCAATGAAGCCTCGCTTAGGTTCGGGGTACTGGCCGCATCCCAAGGACAGAAGGCGACAGTTCTTAGGGGCGTGACCCAGGGCCACTGTCGCATCTGAAAGCGCGTAAAGTGCCGGATTATTCGCACAATAGCCGCCGTCGAACAGTTCGACAACATCTCCGGAGGCCGTTTCCAATGACTTAATCTCAAAAAAAGGATAGGCTGAGCATGACGCCTCAATTGCATCTGCGAGTTTGCAACCGAAACCTGGAACGAACGTGGCCCTTCGCCCGTGCGCTTGGGTTTCCTTGCTTTTAAAAATCATCGGCATCTCGAGTTGCCACTTAGTTGACACAATACCCAGACCGGTAAGCACTGTATCGAAACCAGCGTCACCGAAGACCGTGACGCCAGTCTCACGAAGTTTTGCCGTTTTTGCTGCCTTTCCGGAAGCTCGCATAATCGGAGGGACATACTTCTTATATAAATCATGGATTTCAGCGACGGAATGCCCAATCGCCAACAAAGTCGCAATTATAGATCCCGTACTGGTGCCAAAAATCAAGTCAAAGTGCTGATGCAGCCTTTTACCAACTGCGGCTTCGACTTCATGAAGGATGCCCAGTGTATAAAATCCTTTTGCTCCGCCGCCGTCCAACGAAAGAATCTTGAATATTTCTTTATTCAAAACGGCCTCATTCTTTGTGTCGAATACAGCTTTGCGATCAAATCACAAAGTTCGCGATCATTCGCCCATCTTTGTAAATAGAAAGCGGGCCGTCTTCTGAAACTTTCAGTGCGACCCCGTAATATGAAGCTGCCTGGGCTGCTTGGGTCCTCCCGCCACCCTCGTAGCTAATTTTATGTTTGACCGAAAGGTCAAGTATATCTCCGGTTGACACCAGCCGCCCGTGCGGGTCGAGAGTTGTCAATCCGTCAGACGTCAAAATTCCGAACGCAGAACCATTCGCCACGATGTCAACAATCGACCTGTTTTGGTTAACTTTGAGTATATGTGAACTGACGGCACTATTATCGATTTTTCCAACATAGTTTGGCATTCTTTCACCGCTGAGGACCAAAACCAAGGTGCCAATCCGCAAATTAGAGCAAACTAGGAGCGCGGATTTTAACGACTTGATGCCTTCCTGCAATAAGGAAGTCTCATCTCTTAGAAACTTTAATATTATGTCGAGGTCGATAATTCGCCAGGTCAGCTTATCCCATCGGTATAGCGCCTTCCCTTTGGCGTATATAAGGACATCCGCATTACGGCCCACAAAGGCGCAGTACATTCGGCCTGTGCTAGTTTCAGAGATTCCATCTATGTGCTCAAAGAGCGCTCGATTATAAAGAGAGTACTTTCCAGGGTCTTGCACGGTAGCGATGCCGTGAATTCTTCTGTTATTATCAATAACATAAAACGAATTTCTGCCATCAACATAGCGGTGAGAAATGGTGCTCTGGAAAAATCCCGGCTCAAGGAAAAAATCGTCGTCAAAGCGCTCAACACGAAAACCCGCTGCCTCAATTTGCTCGAAGTACTGATGAGGCGCACGAAAGAACAGGAAGCCAGAGTGGCATTTGGCGCCTTCATAACTCGTCAGAGCGAGTCTTTGCAGCTCATCTATCACTACAGCATTCGTAAAGATATTGCTTGACACGCTACCGGTAAGACTGTGTGCAATGATCATGTTTCCTAGACTGTAGCCCGTCGCCAGCCTATTGATATTGTTCCCGAGGTAAGAGTTTTCCGGCGCGCGCAGAGATTGGGCAGTACCGATTAACCCCGGTGAAATTTTCCTGAAGGAGCTGAACGGCTGCCATTCTCGCTTTGATATCCGTGGATTCTCGCGGTTAACTTCGAGAGCGGCGTACTCGTTGTTCTCGAGAAACCAGATAACAAATCCCGTCTCCTTTATCCGAAAAGAACCGCTATGACGGCTTTCCGATTGATGTGCGCCATTAGGAAACCGAGCAACAAAGTCCTCGTGGTTGCTAAAGAAATGCCATGTAGTGCTTACGCCTGATAGCAGGCCTTGAACGACACGTTCGATGGTAGTGTGGCGATGGTTATGTGCCGGCATTTTATAGAGGTCTCCGGAAGCTTGTTCACACTAACCATATCTGCAGGCGGTAGCCTTATCATCTTAAATCGCTCTGCTGGGGTATCAAGCTAGGACAACTGAGGTGGCTGTCGTACAGCCAGTGTTCGGAACGGGTAAGCCACCCCCTAGTTATTGCGTGCGCGGCGAATGCCTAGTTTAGCGGAGCTGCACTGCGGCGGTCTGCAACGCGGTGGAGGTCCGCTCTGGGCCGAAAGCGGCCGCCGGGAACCTTCTTCAAATTCACAGCAAAAAGGTCAGCCTCACTGTCCCAAAGGACAGATATCGTCCCAAAAGGTCAGATATTACTGGAATCAACAAACGGGAAAAATGGTCGGAGCGAGAGGATTCGAACCTCCGACCCCCTGCTCCCGAAGCAGGTGCGCTACCAGGCTGCGCTACGCTCCGACCGTGACGGGGCAGGTAGCGGGTGGCGGGGGGGAATGCAAGCGGTTAGCGGCGCGAGGCCGGGGAAAAATCGTGGTGCCGGGGTCAGGGGGCGCGGGGCGGAAGAAGCGCGTCGTGACCCGAGGCCGCCCGACCCTGCGCCGAGGCGTCAACGTCAGACGTTGGCCCGCCCGGCGACCCGGCGGGCACCCCCGGGAGGTTGACCCACCCGGCCGAACGACCGCGCGGCCCCCCGAAAGCTGACCCGCCCGGCGCAATCACCGGGCGGGTGCGTCGTCGTCAGGCGGCGGCCAGCGCCGCCACGATCCGGTCGCCCATCTCGGCGGTCGAGACGGGGGTGCCGCCCTCAGGCCCCATCAGGTCGGCGGTGCGCACGCCATCGGCCAGCACCTTCTCGACCGCGGCCTCGAGCGCGTCGGCGGCGGCGCCCTCGTTGAAGGAATAGCGCAGCGCCATGGCAAAGCTCAGGATGCAGGCGATGGGGTTGGCCTTGCCCTGCCCGGCGATGTCGGGGGCCGAGCCGTGCACCGGCTCGTACATCGCCTTGGGCCGGCCGTTCTCCATCGGCGCGCCGAGCGACGCCGAGGGCAGCATCCCGAGGCTGCCGGTCAGCATCGCGGCCGCGTCCGACAGGATGTCGCCGAACAGGTTGTCGGTCACGATCACGTCGAACTGCTGCGGGCGGCGGACCAGCTGCATGGCCCCGTTGTCGGCGTACATGTGCGTCAGCTCGACGTCGGGGTATTCGTTGTCGTGGACCCACTGCACCTCTTCGCGCCAGAGGATGCCCGATTCCATGACGTTGGCCTTTTCCATCGAGCAGACCCGGTTCGCGCGCTTGCGGGCCAGCTCGAAGGCGGCGCGGGCGACGCGGCGGATCTCTCCGCTGGTGTAGCGCTGGGTGTTGATGCCGACGCGGCCGCCCTCGTTGTCGGCGTTGTCATGGGCGTGGATGCCGCGCGGCTCGCCGAAATAGACGCCCGAGGTCAGCTCGCGCACGATCAGGATGTCGAGACCTGCGACGATCTCGCGCTTGAGGCTGCTGAAATCGGCCAGCGCGTCGAAGCACTGGGCCGGGCGCAGGTTGGCGAACAGGTCCATCTCCTTGCGCAGGCGCAACAGGCCGCGCTCGGGCTTGACCGAGAAATCGAGGTTGTCATAGGCCGGCCCGCCCACGGCGCCCAGCAGCACGGCATCGACCGACTGGGCCTTGTCCATCGTCGCGTCGGCCAGCGGCACGCCGTGCTTGTCATAGGCAGCGCCGCCGACCAGATCCTCGGACACCTCGAAGCGCATCCCGCGGTTGGCCTGGAACCAGTCGATGACCTTGCGGACCTCGGCCATGACCTCGGGGCCGATGCCGTCGCCGGGCAGGATGAGCAGGGAATAGGGCTTGGATGCGCTGGTGGACGGGGTGGGGGACATGGGGCCTCCGGGGCTGGCGGATTGGGGGTGTCGGATGTCGGACCTCGCGTAGCCGTGCCCCGACGCTGGGTCAAGTTCACGGCCATTTGGCTTGCGGTCCGTCGGCCCATGGGACGGTATGGCGGCGCCACGAGGGCGGTCAGCCGCCCGTCCCCATCACCCCCGACGACGCGTCCGCGACCCCGGACGCCGCAGACCGCCACGCGCCGCACGACCGGCACGAGCCAAGGAGACCCGACCATGAAACCCACGCACGCCGCCCTGATCGCGATGCTGCTCATGTCGGGGCCCGCGCTGGCCGATGGCGGGGTCAGCGTGCCGCTGCCCGACACCTCGGGGATGCCGGCGGCCGAGGCGAAGGCGCTGATGTCCGAGCTGGCGCAGGTGAACGTCATCACCTCGAACTGCCCGGCCTACGCGCTCGACGACGAGGACTGGACGCTGATCACCGGGACCGGCGACCAGCTGGCCGCGCAGCTCGGGCTGGATGCGGCGGCCTATGACAAGCAGGTCTACGGCCCGGCGTTCAAGCTGCTGGACGACCCGCAGGCCTGCGACCGGATCGGCCCGACCGCAGCGCCGCTGGTCGCGCGGCTCAAGGGCATGGGCGCGGGCGGGGCGGCGGCGAGCCAGTAGGCCCGACGCGCGGCCCGGCCGCTCAGCCCATCCCGCGGCTGCCGTCCGGGCCCCACTTGGCGTGGTCCACGCGCCAGGACCAGACCGCGACCGCCACCCACATCCCGTTGTAGAGCAACCCGGCGATCAGCACCGCAACGCCGGGGATCGGGCCGATCGCTGCCCGTCCGATCAGGTCGTGAATGTCCTGCGCCGGAAACGGGTGGATGGCGATCTTGCCCCAGTAGGCGGTGGACTGGATGGCGAGGATCCAGATGAAGTTGCGCCTGAGCCGCCGCCCCAGCGCCTGCGCCATGCTGATGTGGTGGACCGGCTCCTCGTAATCCGCCGCCAGCACGTCGCGCCAGCCGGGATCGACGTGATCGCCGCGCAGCATCGGCGCATAGAGGTGCTTCTCGATCCAGCGCGCCCGCGCCCGCCAGACGTTGAAATAGCGGTAGCGGCGCGCCTCGAACACGAGGAACACCAGCAGCAGCATCCCCACCACCAGGAGCGGCAGGGCCGAGGCCGACGGGCTCGAGAAGGTCGAGGTCAGCGCCACGCCCATCATCACAATCGACCAGTTCGTCGTGTTGTCGAGGCGGGTGCGCCAGACCGTCGAGCGATAGACCTCGCCGCGGTAGAGATGCGCGATGGCGCCGAGCTGCGCCGAGTCGAACTCGGTCAGCCGGGTGGCGAGCGGCGGGGCGACGGCCACCGCCGGGGACGCCGCGGGCAGGTCCTGGTCGAGCGGGTGGGCCGCGCCGTCCGCCGGCGGCGGGTGGGCCGGCTCATCGGGCGGCAGCGCGGCCGAGGGGGCGCAGTCGGAAAGGTCGGGCGGCTCGGCCGGGGCCGCGACCGGCGCCCCCGGCCCCTCGCGCG
>NZ_JBHMQU010000023.1:102338-132052 GCF_042435015.1 Paracoccus panacisoli
CAGCTGCAGGACCGGCTTTCCGTCCGAGGCATCGACGGTCTGCGAGAGGCTGAGCGTCCCCGCCCCCATCGGCGGCAGGTCCGGCCGCGCCGGCCCCTCGCGCGTCACCGCCCAGCTCGGATCGGGCCGGGACGGGGCGCCGGGAGGCGCGCCGGCGGGCGGGCGCTCGGTCGGCGGGGGGCCGTCGGGCGGGCGAGACGTCATGGCGCAACCTCCACATCCACCCAGACCAGCCGGTGACGCGAGGCGGCGGCCACCGCCTCGGCCAGCGGCGCGCCCGGCACGGGCCACAGCACGCCCGAGGCGCGCACGGTTAGATCGCGCGAGGGCAGGACCAGGTCCACCCGCAGGTTACCCGGCCCGTCCGCTTCGGGCCAGTCCGCGGTGTCGAGTGCCGGGTTGCCGCGCTGCCCGGCCTTGGCGCTGTCCCGCGCCGTCGCCGCGCCGCCCGCGCTCGCCGGGCGCGGGTCCTGCGTCTGGGCGATCAGCGCCCGCAGCGCCTCGGGCCGGCCCTCGCCGTCCTCGGGGTCGAGGTTCCCGTCGCCCACCAGCACGAAGCGGGCGGGCGGCAGGCGGGTCAGCCAGAACGCGGCCTCGTCATGGTTGCGCCGCCCGTTGCGATCCTCGGGGCCATCGAACACCGGCGGCGTGGCCGACCAGGCGAGCAGGCGCAGCGGCCCGCCCGGCGTCTCGATCGGCACCTCCCAATGCGCGGCCGAGGAGAGCCGCTGCACCGCCGCCACCTCGGGCGGAGCAGGGGGCATGAGGTTGCCCGGCAGGTCGCGCCACAGCACTCCCGCGTGGTCCGTCACCGCCCCCAGCGGCAGGCGCGACAGCACCGCCATGCCGCCCTGCCCGGTGAAGAGCCCGAAGCCCTGCGCGTCGTCCGCCGTGCCGGTCCGCCCGTCGCCGTCGAGGTCGAGCGCCGTCGCCATGCCGCTGTTCGGCTGGCTGGCGTAGCGGTGCGGATAGCGCGCCCCCGCGGCCTCGAGCCGCGCCGCCAGCGCCGCGAGGGCCAGCCCGTCGTGGTCCCAGTCGATCCCGGTCAGCAGCAGCACGTCGGCGCGCGCGGCGGCGATCACCTGGACCACCGCGGCGATCTGCGCGTCCTTGCCGTCGGTGATGTCCTTGAGCAGCAGCCCCGGCCCCTTGCGGGTCAGCTCGGGCGAGAAGGTGGCGATCCGCAGCGTCCCGAGCGTGGGCGCGGGCAGCGCACCGGCCTCAGCGCCCGCGGCCGGTGCGGGCGAGGGGGGCGGCCCGGTTCTTTCTGGCGAAACTACCCCGGTGTCCGGGGCAGCGCCCCGCTCTGCGGCCGCGGGCGCAGCACCGCCGGGGTCGGAAAGACCAATCTGAGGTCCCGCGGCGACCAGCGCCGCCGCGGCGAGTGTTGCAAGGCCGCGCCTCAGACCCACGGCTGGGACTGGGCGATCCGCGCCTCATAGGCGTCGATCGCGGGGGCCTTCTCCATCGTCAGGCCGATGTCGTCGAGCCCGTTCAGCAGGCAGTGCTTGCGGTGCGGGTCCATCTCGAACGGATAGGCCGTCCCGTCCGCGCCGGTCACCGTCTGCGCCTCGAGGTCCACGGTCAGCCGCGCGTTGGCGCCGTTCTCGGCGTCGCGCATCAGGGCCGCCACCGCCGGCTCGGGCAGCACGATCGGCAGGATGCCGTTCTTGAAGCAGTTGTTGTAGAAGATGTCGGCGAAGCTGGTCGAGATCACGCAGCGGATGCCATAGTCGAGCAGCGCCCAAGGCGCGTGCTCGCGCGACGAGCCGCAGCCGAAGTTGTCGCCCGCGACGATGATCTGCGCCTCGCGCCAGGCCGGCTTGTTCAGCACGAAATCGGGGTTCTCGGAGCCGTCGGCGGTGTAGCGCATCTCGTCGAACAGGTTCTTGCCCAGCCCCGAGCGATGGATCGTCTTCAGGAACTGCTTGGGGATGATCATGTCGGTGTCGATGTTGACCAGCGGCATGGGCGCCGCGATGCCGGTCAGGGTGGTGAAGGGGGTCATGGGTTCCTCGGATCAGGGTCGGGGCGCCGGCTTTGCAGGTGCGGGGCCGGGCGCCGTGAAAGATGCGGAGACGTCGGCTGGGGCAGGGGGATGGATCATCCCCCAGTCCCTCAGGCCTCGACGCCCATCACCTCGCGGACGTCCACCAGATGCCCGGCGATGCCCGCCGCGGCCGCCATCACCGGCGACATCAGGTGGGTGCGGCCGCCGCGGCCCATCCGGCCCTCGAAGTTGCGGTTCGAGGTCGCGGCGCAGCGCTCGCCCGGCGCGAGCTGGTCGGGGTTCATCCCCAGGCACATCGAGCACCCCGCGAGCCGCCACTCGAAGCCCGCGTCGGTGAAGACCTTGTCGAGCCCCTCTTCCTCGGCCTGCATCCGCACCAGCCCCGAGCCGGGCACCACCATGCCGCGCACGCCCTCGGCGAGGTGCCGGCCGCGCAGGATGCCGGCGGCGGCGCGCAGATCCTCGATCCGGCCGTTGGTGCACGAGCCGATGAACACCGCGTCCACCTTGATGTCGGTCAGCGCCATCCCGGGCGTCAGCCCCATGTAGTCGAGCGAGCGGCGCGCCGCCTCGACCTTGCCGCCCTCGAAATCCTCAGGCGCGGGGACCCGCGCGCCGATCGGCAGCACGTCCTCGGGCGAGGTGCCCCAGGTCACCACCGGCTCGATGTCCTCGGCGCGGATGGTGATGACCTTGTCCCAGTGCGCACCCTCGTCGCTGGAAAGGGTCTTCCACCAGGCCAGAGCGGCCTCCCACGCGGCGCCCTTGGGGGCGTGAGGGCGGCCCTTGACGTAGTCGAAGGTCTTGGCGTCGGGCGCGATCAGGCCGGCGCGGGCGCCGCCCTCGATGGCCATGTTGCAGACCGTCATGCGGCCTTCCATGGAGAGATCGCGGATCGCCTCGCCACAGTATTCGATCACGTAGCCGGTGCCGCCGGCGGTGCCGGTCTTGCCGATCACCGCGAGCGTGATGTCCTTGGCCGTCACGCCGGGGCGCAGGCGCCCGGTGATCTCGACCTTCATGTTCTTCGACTTCTTCTGGATCAGCGTCTGGGTGGCGAGCACGTGCTCGACCTCGGACGTGCCGATCCCGTGCGCGAGCGCGCCGAACGCGCCGTGCGTGGCGGTGTGGCTGTCGCCGCAGACGACGGTCATGCCGGGCAGGGTCCAGCCCTGCTCGGGGCCGACGATGTGGACGATGCCTTGGCGGACGTCGTTCATCGGATAGTAGTTCAGCCCGAAGTCGCGGGCGTTCTTGTCCAGCTCGGCGACCTGCACGCGGCCCTCGGGGTTCTCGATCCCCATCACCCGGTCGGGGGTGGTCGGCACGTTGTGGTCCGGCACGGCGATGGTCTGGTCGGGGCGTCGCACGCTGCGGCCGCTCATCCGCAGCCCCTCGAAGGCCTGCGGGCTCGTCACCTCGTGCACCAGATGCCGGTCGATGTAGAGCAGGCAGGTGCCGTCGGGCTGCCGGTCGACGACATGGGCGTCGAAGATCTTGTCATAGAGCGTGCGGGGACCGGGGGTGGCGTCAGCGCCGTGGGTCTGGCCGGGCATGGCTGTCACTTTCATCAAGGATGGCGGGCGAAGCAGGGGGATGGACCAGGCCGCGAGAGGGGGGACCGGTCCGGCGCGCAGGGCGGCGGCCCCCGAACGGGGCGCGCGGCCGCGGCCGCCGGCTCAAAGTCGCGCGGTGACGGTCCGGCTGACGCCGTAGAAGCGGCCGGGCAGGCGGACGCGATCGTGAATGTCGAAATACCGGAACATCTGGACGCAGATTAGGCACCTCGGCGCCGGGCTTCAAGCGCCGAGCGCAGGGTCCACAAGCCCGTTTCCGGCGATTCCACCCCCCGGGCGTTGAGATGAGCGCGAAACGTGCTATCTTTGTCCCATCCCGGCGCCGGGGCATTGCGGCGCGCTGACCGGAGGAAGTCCCCTGTCCACCACCGTCCCGTCGCCGCAACCGGCGACCGCGACCACCGCGGGCCCGAGCGAATCGCTGCTCGACCGCATCCTGTCCTCGCTCGAAGACGACAAGGCCGAGGACATCGTCACCATCGACCTGCGCGGTCGCTCGGCCATGGCGGACCACATGGTGATCGCCTCGGGCCGCAACGCCCGTCAGGTCGCGGCCATCGCCGAGCACCTGATCGACAAGCTCAAGCAGGACCTGGGCCTGATCGCCCGCATCGAGGGCAAGGACACCGGCGACTGGGTGCTGATCGACACCGACGACGTGATCGTTCACATCTTCCGCCCCGAGGTGCGCGAGTTCTACCAGCTCGAGAAGATGTGGATGCCGGCCGACGCGCTGGGCGCGCTGCGCGCCGACGCCGCGCGCGACGCGGGGCGCGAGGCGGCCGAGTTCCGGGCGCCGAACTGACCGCCCGGCCAGGCGGGCCGACAGCCCACGGGGTGGCCGCGCTATGATGCGCCTGCGGATCGCGGCGGTCGGCCGCCTCGGCGCGCGCACGCCCGAGGCGGCGCTCATCGACGACTATCTGAACCGGTTCACCCAGACGGGACGGGCGCTGGGCCTCGGCCCGGCGACCATCGCCGAGGTCGAGGACCGCAAGGGCGGCGGCAAGGCGGCCGAGGCCGCGCTGCTCTCCCGCCAGATCCCCGAGGGCGCGGCGCTCATCGCGCTGGACGAACGCGGGCGCCTCATCTCCTCACCCGACTTCGCCGCTGCATTGGCGCGCTTCCGTGACCAGGGCCGCCCCGAGGCGGTGTGCCTGATCGGCGGCGCCGATGGGCTGGACCCGGCGCTGCGGGACCGCGCCGATCTGGTACTCTCGTTCGGGGCGATGGTCTGGCCGCACATGCTGGTGCGGGTGATGCTGGCGGAACAGCTCTACCGCGCGGCCACCATCCTCGCCGGCGGCCCCTACCACCGGGCCTGAGCGCGGCGCGCGCCTTCTTTCTTGCCCAAATATCCCCGCCGGAGGCCACGGCCCGTCAGGGCCGTTCGCCTTTCCGACGAACGGACCCTACAGCATCCCCGGCAGCACCAGGTCCGGCGGCCGGTGGCCATCGGCGAAGGTTTTGATGTTGATGATGACCTTCTCGCCCATCTCGAGCCGCCCCTCGACCGTGGCCGAGCCCATGTGCGGCAGCATCACCACGTTCGGCGCCTCGCGCAGCCGCGGGTTGATCTCATGCCCGTGCTCGAACACGTCGAGCCCGGCGCCCGCCAGCTCTCCCGCGCGCAGCATCCGGGTCAGGGCGTTCTCGTCGATCACCTCGCCGCGCGAGGTGTTCACGATCACCGCCGAGGGCTTCATCAGCTTCAGCCGCCGCGCGTTCAGCAGGTGGAAGGTCGAGGGCGTGTGCGGCGCGTTGATCGACAGGATGTCGACGCGGGCGAGCATCTGGTCGAGGCTCTCCCACCACGTCGCCTTCAGGTCCTCCTCGACCTCGGGGCGCAGGCGGCGGCGGTTGTGGTAATGGACCTGCATCCCGAAGACGTTGGCGCGCCGGGCGATGGCCTGGCCGATCCGCCCCATCCCGAGGATGCCGAGCCGCCGCCCGCCGATCCGCCCGCCCAAGTGCGAGGTCGGCGCCCAGCCCTCCCAGCGGCCGGCCTGCATCTCGGCCAGCCCCTCGGGGATGCGGCGGGTCACGGCCAGCATCAGCGCGATCGCCATGTCGGCGGTGTCCTCGGTCGCCGCGCCGGGGGTGTTCGAGACGAGGATGCCGCGGCGGCGCGCCGTCTCCACGTCGATGTGATCGACGCCGGCGCCGTAGTTCGCGATCAGCCGCAGCCGCTCGCCGGCCCCGGCCAGCAGGTTGGCGTCGATGTGGTCGGTCACGGTCGGCACCAGCACGTCGGTGTCGCGCATCGCGGCGGCGAGTTCCTCGCGCGTCATGCGCACGTCCACGTCGCGCAGCTGCACGTCGAACAGCTCGGCCATCCGCGCCTCGACGGGCTGCGGCAGTCGCCGCGTCACCGTCACCTTGATCCGATCACGAGGAGATGCGGTGTCCGTCATGCGACTTCTCTTTCAATGCCCAACCAGCTTTGGCAAGCTGCCCGCAAGGCGGGGCCGGCACAAGACCCCGAAGGGACAGCACCATCGGCCGCAGTGACGCAGGGCGCGCGTCGGTGGCGGGATGTAGCGACGAGTCGAGGAAGGCAATTCATGGCACGGGCACTCTTTTCGGCACCGTTCGCGCGGCGCAGCGCGGGACGCATCGCGGCAACGGCGGTGCTGCTGGGCGGGGTGGCGCTGGCCGTCGTCGGGGCCGGCTCCGGCGAAGCGGCGCCTCAAGCCGGGGTGCCGGGCGCCACCGCGGCGCAGCCGAAGTCCGCCCCCGCGGGGCCGGGCGGCAAGCTTTCGGCCGGGGCGGTCGCCGACGGCGGCGCTGCGGGCGACGGGGCGGCCGTGGCCGAAGGGGCCGATGGCGCCCCGGCGGCCATCGACGTCAACCCCACGGACATCACGGCGGATTCGCTGATCTCGCGCCATCAGGACGCGCCCCGCGACCCGCACCGCGGGCCGGTGACGAACCTGCCGCTGCCGCGCTACGTCAGCCTCAAGGGCGGCGAGGGCAACGCCCGGCGCGGCCCCAGCCTCTCGCACCGCATCGACTGGGTGTTCCGCCATCCGGGGATGCCGCTGAGGGTCGTGGCCGAGTTCGGCCACTGGCGCCGGGTCGAGGATCAGGACGGCGCCGGCGGCTGGGTGCACTACTCGCTGCTCTCAGGCGTTCGGACCGCGATCATCACCACCGACATGGCCGAGCTGCGCGCCCGCCCCGACACCAACGGCACGGTCATCGCACGGGCCGAGGCGGGGGCCATCGTCCGGCTGCACGAGTGCAACCGCGATTGGTGCCGGGTTTCGGGCGGCGGCGAGAAGGGCTGGGTGATCAAGACCTCGCTCTGGGGCGTGGACGCGGCCGAGACCCGCGACTGACCCGCGCCAGCAGCGCCACAACACCGCCGAAATGACGAACGCCCCGAGGATGATCCTCGGGGCGTCGTCGTGTCAGGACACTCGTCCCGGCCGATCAGGCCGAGATTACATGCACTTGTAGTAGGTCAGCGTGGTGGTGTCCTCGGTCACGCGCATCACGCCGGGACGCAGCGAGATGTTCAGCTGGCGGTTCGCGGCGCCCGAGCAGCCCAGCGAGACGCTGGTGAAGTTCGTCTCGACCTTCGACGAGGTCGCGGTGCAGTTCGCGGCCGGGAAGGTGAAGTTGCGGCCCTGGATCGTCAGGCGGCCCTTCGACGCCGGGTCGTTGCACTGAGAGGCGACGAGGTTCCAGGTCCCGTCGAGCGAGTCCGGGGCGTTGATCGCGCCCGAGGTCGCGGTCGGGGCAGCCGGGGCGACCGCCGGGCCGTCCACGACGACGACGGGCTCGGCACCGGGGGTGGTGACGGTGGTCGTGGTCTGGCCGGGCAGACAGGCCGACAGCGACATGGCGGCCACCAGGGCCAGGGCGGGCTTCAGATAGGTCATTTTCAGGTTACTCCCTCTTGAAAATGAAATGCGACGGGGCGCTGAGGTCACAACGCGCCAAGCATCCGGTTTCGTTCCCGAAATATCGTTGACCTGCGCAGAAACCTGCAAGCCCGTCGCAACGTCGCCCCACGCGTCGCGCGGAAGGTGTGGCCGGGCCGCCGCGGTCGCTTCATCCGCCGAGATCACGGGCAATCACGCGCGCGTGATCGGCCGAGGCTCAGGCGCTGGCGCCGGTCGCGGCGGCCCCCCGGCCGCCGCACACCGGGCAGCCCGGCCGGGCCGCGATTCCCAGCCGACGGGTGTCGCCCCACAGCCCGTCAAACAGCACCATCTGCCCGCGCAGCCCCGCCCCGCTCGCCGCCCCCGGTCCGCCCGCGACACCGATCCCGGCGATCAGCTTGACCGCCTCGAGCGCCATGAGGCTGCCCACCACGCCCGGGAGTGCGCCGACGACGCCGGCCTCGGCGCAGGACGGGGCGAGGCCCGGGGCGGGCGCCTCGGGGAAGAGGCAGGCGAGGCAGGGGCCGCCGCGGGCGGGATCGTAGAGGGCGACCTGCCCCTCCCACTGGGCGATGGCGCCGGCGATCAGCGGCACGCCCGCCGCGACGCAGGCGGCGTTGACGGCCTGCCGGCTGGCGAAGCTGTCGGTGCCGTCGAGCACGAGGTCGTGGCCGGCGACCAGCGCGCTGTCGTCGGCGTTGACGCGGCGCAGCAGCGGCGTGACGGCGACATGCGGGTTCAGCCGGGTCAGTGCGGCGGCGGCGGCCTCGGCCTTGGGGGCGCCGATGTCGTCGGTGGTGAAGATCACCTGCCGCTGCAGGTTCGACACCCCCACGTCGTCGTCGTCGGCCACCGTGATCCGTCCGACCCCGGCCGCGGCGAGATACAGAAGCACCGGCGCCCCCAGCCCGCCCGCCCCCACGACCAGCACCCGCGCCGCCCGCAGCCGCCGCTGCCCGGCCCCGCCCAGCTCGCGCAGGACGATGTGGCGGGCGTAGCGGTCGAGCTCCGGGTCGGTCAGCGGCCCGTGCGGATCGTCGGGGGGCGTGGCCGCAGCGCTCGCCAGCGGGAGGGGCGGGGAGGGGGCCACCGCGACCCCGGCGCGCGGCGCGGCGGTGGTCGTCCCCGGCCGGGCCTCGACGGTGCCCCCGGCGCGCCCGCGCAGCAGCCGCAGCAGCGCCGCATAGCCCAGGCCGAGCAGCAGCGCGGCCCCCGCCACGGTCCACCAGGCGAAGCGGGCGAGGCCCTCGGGGCCGGGCGCGCCCCGCAGCCCCAGCCAGACCAGCCCGGCCAGCCAGACCGCCGCCACCGCCGCGATCAGCCCCCGCAGCCCCCAGCGCCAGCCGACCAGCCCGGCACCAATCGCGCCTGCGACCACCCAGATCATGTGGCCCCCGTCGAGCCGAAGCCGCCCTGCCGTCCGGTCGAAGCCGAGAACGCCTCGACCTCGGCCAGCACCGGGCGCACCACGGGGACGAACAGCATCTGCGCGATCCGCTCGCCCGGCGCGATCGGGATCGGCGGCGCGCCGGGAGGGTTGCGGTTCCAGGCGCTGACCATGATCTGCTGGGTATAGTCGGCGTCGATCAGCCCGACGGCGTTGCCCATCACCAGCCCCTTGCCGTGCCCGAGCCCCGAGCGCGGCAGGATCAGCGCGGCCAGATGCGGGTCGGCCATGTGCAGCGCGATCCCGGTCGGGATCAGCACCGCGGCCGCCCCCGCCATGATCTCGACCGGGGCGTCGAGGCAGGCCCGCAGGTCGAGCGCCGCGGCCCCCGTCGTCTGCCAGTCGGGCAGGCCCCAGTCGCGCAGGCGGGGGTCGAGCACCCGGATCTCGACCCGCGGGTTGGTGGCGAAACTCATCGGCCTCTCCTTCGATTCTCGACCCCGCCGGGGCGAGGTCGCTCGCGCCCTCCCATAGGCCAAGCGCCCCGCGCCGTCACCGCCCGCGCGAAACCGCGCGCCCGCGGCACTCATTCTTCCTTGCCCCAAATATCCCGGGGGGCCGCCCCGCAGGGGTGGCGGGGGCAGCGCCCCCTCGGCGGGTGACACCCTCCCCCCCCGCCTCGCCCCCCGCCTTGCCCCCGCTCGCCCCGGCCCTTAGAACCGCGGCCTGAAACAGGGAACTGCCATGAGCCAGCCGAACCACCCCCCGCGTCCCGTGGTCCTCTGCATCCTCGACGGCTGGGGCATCTCGGACCGTCCCGAACAGAGCGCCCCGGACCAGGCCGCCACGCCGAACTATGACCGGCTGCGGGCCGAATGCCCGAACGCCACGCTCGTCACCTTCGGCCCTGACGTTGGGCTGCCGCGGGGGCAGATGGGCAACTCAGAGGTCGGGCACACCAACATCGGCGCGGGCCGGGTGGTGGCGATGGACCTGGGCCAGATCGACCTCGCCATCGAGGACGGCAGCTTCTTCGCCAACAGCGGCATCGGCGCCTTCGTCGCCCGCCTGCGCGAGACGGGGGGGACGGCGCATCTCATCGGCGTCGTCTCGAACGGCGGCGTGCACGGGCACCTGACCCATATCGCGGCGGCCGCCCGGGCGGTGGCCGAGGCCGGCGTGCCGGTCGTCATCCACGCCGTCACCGACGGCCGCGACGTGCCGCCGCAGTCGGCGCAGGGCTTCATCACCGAGCTGGCCGGCAGCCTGCCCGAGGATGCCCGCATCGGCACCGTGATCGGCCGCTACTACGCCATGGACCGCGACAACCGGTGGGAGCGGGTGGAGAAGGCCTATGCCGCCATCACCCGCGCCGAGGGCCTGCCGGCGCTGACCGCCGATGCCGCCGTCGTCGAAAGCTACGCCCGCGGCGAGACCGACGAGTTCATCCTGCCGCATGTCGTCGCAGGCTACGCCGGGGCGCGGGACGGGGACGGGATCTTCTGCCTCAACTTCCGCGCCGACCGGGCGCGCGAGATCATGGCGGCGCTGGCCCAGCCCGATTTCGCGGCCTTCGACGTGACCGGCCGCCCGGCCTGGGGGGCGGTGCTGGGGATGGTGGATTATTCGGCGCTCCACGACGGCTTCATGACCGCGGCCTACCCCAAGCGGCAGGTGGTCAACACGCTGGGCGCCTGGGTCGCGGCGCAGGGGCTGCGGCAGTTCCGGCTGGCCGAGACCGAGAAATACCCGCACGTCACCTTCTTCCTCAACGGCGGGAAGGAAACGCCCGAGCCGGGCGAGGACCGCTTCATGCCGCAAAGCCCGAAGGTGGCGACCTACGACCTCGCCCCCGAAATGGCGGCGGCGGAAGTGACCGAGCGGCTCGTGGCCGCCATCGGCGCGGGCTACGACCTGATCGTGGTCAACTTCGCCAACCCCGACATGGTCGGCCACACCGGCAGCCTGCCCGCCGCGATCCGCGCCTGCGAGGCGGTGGACCGGGGAGTGGGCGCCATGCTGGCCGCGCTCGACGCGGTGGGCGGCGCGGCGGTGATCATCGCCGACCACGGCAACTGCGAGACGATGGTGGACCCGGTGACCGGCGGCCCGCACACGGCGCACACGACGAACCCCGTGCCGGTGATCGTCTACGGCGGCCCCGCCGGGTCCGCGCTGCGGCAGGGCGGGCGGCTGGCCGACGTGGCGCCGACGGTCCTCGACCTCATGGGCCTGCCGCTGCCGCCCGAGATGACCGGGCAGAGCCTGATCGAAAAGCCGGCCCCGTGACGCGGCACCCCGACACGCCCCTTCGCCTGCCTGCCGCCCTCGCGCTCTGCCTTCTCGCGCTGCCCGCGGCCGCGCGGGCACAGGCGGTGGTGACGGAAGGGGGGCAGAGCGCGGTCACCACGGCCAGCGGCGCCGACGCCGCCGCCCTGCCCGAGGGTGAGACCCCGGCCGAGGCCGCCGCCGCCGAAGCCGCCGCCGCGGCCGATGCGCTGAGGGCGGCCATCGGCACGCTGGACGGGGCGCTGACCGCCGACGATCAGGTGATCGCGCTGGGGCAGGTGATCCGCGCCTATGAGCAGGGGCAGGCCGCGCTCAGGTTCAGCCTGCGCCGCGCGAGCCTGCGCGAGCGCCAGGTCCGGGCCGAGTTCGACGCCCGCCGCGACCGGCTGTCGCGCATCCTCGGGGTGATGACCGCGATGCAGCAATCGCCCGAGACGCTGATGCTGCTGCACCCCGCGGGCGCGACCGGCACGGCGCAGTCGGGGATGGTGATCTCGGCCATCACCCCCGCGCTCAGGGCCGAGGCCGACCGGCTCAAGTCCGGCCTCGACGAGATCGCCACCGTCCGCCGGATCGAGCAATCGGCCGCCGACACCCTCGCCCAGGGGCTCGGGCAGGTGCAGGAGGCGCGGCGGCTGCTCGCCTCGGCCGTCACCGACCGCTCGTCGGTCCCGACCCGCTTCGGCGAGGACCCGGCCGAGCTGACGGCGCTGGTCAAGTCGGCCGACACGCTCGACGCCTTTGCCCAGGGCATCACCCAGATGGAACAGGACATCGGCGCCCCGATGGCCGACTTCGAGGCCGCCGAGGGCAGCCTGCCGCTGCCCGCGCTGGGCGAGCTGGCGCGCGGCTACCGCAAGGCGGACGCGCGGGGAATCGAGCGGCCGGGGATCACGCTGACCACCGCCCCCGCGGCGCTGGTCACCGCGCCCTGGCCCGCGACGATCCGCTATCGCGGCCCGCTGCTCGATTACGGCAATGTGATGATCGTCGAGCCGGCGCGCGGCTACCTGCTGGTGCTGGCCGGCATGGCGCAGGTGTTCGGGGCGACCGGGGACGTGGTGGCGGCCGGCGAACCCTTGGGGATCATGGGCGGCAACGAGGGCCCGGCGGCCGAGTTCGGGGCCGGATTCGTCGAGGCCGCGACCGGCACCCATCCGCTGCCGGCGGCGCAATCGCTCTATATCGAGCTGCGGCAGGGCAAGGAAACGCTGGACCCGGCCGAATGGTTCGTGATGAATCCGGTCATAGCGGCGGCCCCGTCCGCCGCCGAGACGACAGCCGAGACGACACCCGACACGCCGCCCGCGGGCGCGCCCGGAACAGAACAGCAGGTCAGGACCACGGAATGAAAAACTATCTCATGGCCGGCATCGGCGGCGCGCTCGCCGGGCTCTTGCTGACCACCACGCTGGCGGGGCCGCTGCTCGCGCAGGACGAGGCCAAGTCGTCCTCGGTCTACGAACAGCTCGACCTGTTCGGCAATGTGTTCGAGCGGGTGCAGCAGGACTACGTCGAAAGCGTGGACGCCAAGACCCTGATCGAGGCGGCGATCAACGGGATGCTGACCTCGCTCGACCCGCATTCCTCGTTCCTGGCCGCCAAGGACTATCAGGACATGCAGGAACAGACCCGCGGCAGCTTCGGCGGCCTCGGGATCGAGGTCGGGCAGGAGGACGGGCTGGTCAAGGTGATCTCGCCCATGGACGGCACGCCCGCGGCCGAAGCGGGTATCAAGCCCGGCGACTTCATCAGCCATGTGAACGGCGAATCGCTGATGGGCATGTCGCTCGACGAGGCGGTCGAGAAGATGCGCGGCCCGATCGGGTCCGAGGTCACCGTGACCATCCTGCGCAAGGACGAGAAAGAGCCCTTCGACGTCAAGATGACCCGCGAGACGATCAAGCTGACCGTGGTCCGCAGCCGGGTCGAGGGCCACGCCGTCGTCCTGCGCGTCGCCACCTTCAACGACGAGACCTATGACACGCTCAAGGCCGAGCTCGAGAAGCAGGTCAAGGCGGCGGGCGGGATCGACAAGGTGACGGGCTTCGTGCTCGACCTCAGGAACAACCCGGGCGGTCTGCTCGACCAGGCGGTGCGGGTGTCGGACGCCTTCCTCGACAAGGGCGAGATCACCTCGACCCGCGGCCGCAACCCCGAGGACAACGAGCGCTGGAACGCCGAGCCGGGCGATCTGGCGCAGGGCAAGCCGATGGTGGCGCTGATCAACGGCGGCTCGGCGAGCGCCTCCGAGATCGTCACCGGCGCGCTGCAGGACCACCGCCGGGCGATCGTCGTCGGCACCAAGTCCTTCGGCAAGGGCTCGGTGCAGACGGTCGTGCCGGTGACTTCGGACAGCGCGATCCGGCTGACCACGGCGCGGTACTACACCCCCTCGGGGCGCTCGATCCAGGCAATGGGGATCAACCCCGACATCATCGTGGAACAGCCCCCCGCCCAGCCCAAGGACGAGGCCGGCGCGGAAGAGACGCCGCGCAGCGCCTCGCGCTTCACCACCTCGGAAAGCGACCTGCGCGGCGCGCTGAACAACGACGCGATCAGCGACGAGGAAAAGCGGCAGATCGAGGAGGAGGCCAAGCAGGTCGAGGCCACCGCCAAGCTGCGCGAAGAGGACTACCAGCTCGCCTACGCGGTCGACATCCTCAAGGGTCTCGCGGCAGTGGACTTCTCGGCCCGCGACGTGGCCGACGCGGCCAAGCCCGCGGTGACTGGGCAGGACGCGACCTCGAACGCCGCCCGCGAGGGGGCGGCGCCGAGCGGCGAGGGTGATCCGGCCGACGGCGAGCCCGCCGCGACCGACGCCGCCGCCCCCGAGGCGGGGACCGACGCCGGGACTGACGCCGGGACCGACGCGGGGACGACCCCCGACGCGGCCACCGGAACGGCCCCCGAGGGCGCGCCGGACGGCGCAACGGACGGCGCGGCGGACACCCCCGACGCGGCCCCGCCGGCCGATGCCCCGGTGGAGCGTCCGGCCGACCGGCCCACCGACGCCCCGGCGCCCAAGCCATGACCAAGCGGCAGGACGGCCCGCTCGGCCCCGCGGGGCTGCCCTATCGCCCCTGCGCGGGGGTGGTGCTGATCAACGAGGCCGGCCGGGTCTTCGCCGGCCACCGCATCGACAACGCCGCCGACGCATGGCAGATGCCGCAGGGCGGGATCGACAAGGGCGAGGACCCGCGCGAGGCCGCCCTGCGCGAGCTGCGGGAAGAGACGGGGATCTCCGCCGATCTCTGCGACGTGGTGGCCGAGACCCCGGACTGGGTGCGCTACGACCTGCCGCCCGAGCTGGTCGGCAAGATCTGGAAGGGCCGTTATGGCGGTCAGGCGCAGAAGTGGTTCCTCGTCCGCTATCGCGGCACCGACGAGCAGGTGAACATCGCCACCGACCACCCCGAGTTCGACGCCTGGCAGTGGATGGCGCCCGAGGAGATCTCGGGCAAGATCGTGCCGTTCAAGCGCGCCGTCTATGACAGCGTGTTCGACGCGTTCCGCGAGCATCTCGCCAAGGGCTGACAGCCCCGGCGGTCAGACTTCTTCCTTGCCGAAATATCCTCGGGGGTGCGGGGGCAGACAGCCCCCGCGCGTGCCCGCTCAGCGGAACGCGAACAGCCCCGCGTCGGGGTCGGGCTTGCCGACGATCGCGGCCGCCACGATCTGCGCCGCGATCATCGAGAAGGTGATCCCGTTGCCGCCGAACCCCATGACCGAAAACACCCGCTCGTGCCCCGGCACCCGGTCGATGATCGGCAGCCCGTCGGTGGTGTTGCCGAACGGCGCCGACCAGACATAGGCGGGCGTCCCGATCTCGATCCCGGTCAGCGCCCGCAGCTTCTCGCCGATCACAGCGGCCTTGTGGTCCAGCAGCGCCGGGTCCTCGTTGCGGTCCGGGCTGTCCTCGTCCTCGCCGCCGACGATCAGCCGCCCCTGCGGCGTGGTGCGGAAGTAGAGATAGGGGTCCGACGCCTCCCACACGAGGAACTGGTCGAGCCACGCCGGGTGCGTCACCCGCGGAGGCGAGGCGAGCGCCCAGGTCGAGGTGATCTCGTGGCTCGGGCTCTCCATGCTGGGCAGGAACTCGTAGCCGGTGCAGAACACCGCGTGGGCGGCGGTGATCACGCAGCCGTCGCGGGTGGCGAGCGCCACGCCGCCGGGCAGCTCGGCCATGTCGGTGACCTCGACCCCCTCGGCGATGACGGCGCCGCGGGCGACGGCGGCGGCGAGCAGCCCTGCGGCCAGCTGCGCCGGGTTGGCGCTGGCTGAGGCATCCGAGACGATCGCCGCGGTCCGGTCGATGCCGAACCGCTCGCGCAGCGCGGCCCGCGACAGGTATTCGCAGGCGATCCCCGCCTCATGGCGCGCTTTGGCCTCAGTCTTGAGCCCGCGCCCGCCCATGTCGTCGCCGGCAAGGTAAAGCGCCCGCTTCGGCTGCATGTCGCAGTCGATCTTGAGCCGCCGGGTCAACGCCACCAGGTCGCCCACCGCCCGGACCGAGCGCAGCCACGCCCCCTCGGCCCGCGCCCGGCCGGTCTGCCGGATCAGCCGCGACAGCGGCACGTCGATCTCGTGCTGGATCATCGCCGTCGAGGCCGGCGTCGAGCCGCGCACCGCCCGGCGGCGGTCGAGCACCAGCACCTTGCGGCCCGCTCGGCTCAGCGCCTCGGCCACCAGCGCGCCGCTGATCCCGGCCCCAACCACCACCGCATCCCACCCCGACCGCGCCGGCATCGGCCCGGCCGGCGGGGTGATCCGGGGGGTGTGCAACCAGAAGCTGTCGCCCGTTCTCAGGTCGTCCTTGCGGGTCTCGGCATCCTTGGTCATCACATCCTCACGCGGGTCGCACCCGCCGGAAAGCCACGCCGCGTCAGGCGGTTCCCGTGACCCGAGGTGAAACATGGACGATCCCGTCGCGCCCTTCGAACTGGGGCGGATGTTCTTCGGGGAGCACCCGCCGCTCTATTACGCCGAGATCGTCGTGCGCACCGTCATCATCTACGGCTATACCCTCGCGCTGATCCGCTGGATCGGCGGGCGCTCGGTGGCGCAGCTCTCGATGGTGGACCTGCTGCTGGTCATCGCGCTCGGCTCGGCGGTGGGGGATGCCACCTTCTACGACGACGTGCCGATGCTGCAGGCGATGACCGTGGTCACGGTGATCGTGGGGCTGAACAAGCTGATCGACTCGCTCATCGAGCGGTCCGAGCGCGTCAAGCATCTGATCGACGGCCGCCCGGTCGCGGTGCTGAGCGGGGGGCGGCTGCTGCCCGAAGGCATGGCGCACCGCGACCTGAGCGCGCTCGAGGTCAAGGCGATGCTGCGGATGGCCGGGGTGCAGAACCTGGGCGAGGTCGCGGCGGCCTATCTTGAGGCCGGGGGCGGGCTGTCGGTGGTCCGGCGCGAGAGGCCCGCCCCGGGCCTCGCCATCGTCCCGCCCCTGAACCTGCTGCCGTCGTCCGAGGCCAGCGACCCCCCGCCCGCCCGGGCGGGAGAGGCCGCCTGCTGCCTCAACTGCGGGGCCATCCATGCCACCGCGACTGCCGCCTGCCCGGACTGCGGGTGCAGCCGGTGGACCCGCCCGACCGACCCGCCCGACAGCCCCGGTCCCGACGTCAGGCGGTGAAGTCGGCAACCCGCGCCCCGGCGGCGCGGCAGAGCGCCGCGGGCGGGGCGGCAAAGACGTGGCGGGGCGTGCCGGCGGCGGCCCAGACGGTGTCGAACTCGGACAGGCGCGGGTCCCAGTAGGCCTCGACCGGGCCGAGGTGCCCGACCGGCGCCACCCCGCCGATCGCAAACCCCGTCTCGGCCCGGATCAGCGCGGCGTCGGCCTTGCCCAGCCGCTGCCCGGCGACCGCGGACGCCTTGGCCGGATCGACCCGGTTGCCGCCGGCGGTGAGGAACAGCACGACATGGCCCGTGTCCTCGCCGCGGAAGATGATCGACTTGGCGATCTGGTCCACGGCGCAGCCGACCGCGGCCGCGGCCTCCTCGGCGGTGCGGCAGGCGCCGGCTTCGATCACCCGGACGGGCAGCTCGGCTGCCGCCAGCGCCGCCTCGACCCTTGCCAAACTTCGGCTCATGTCCCATCCCCGTTGCCATGACGGCGGGCAACATCGCAGGGGGCGCGGGATGGCACAACAGGTCTACACGCTGCTTGTCGAGGTCGGGCGCAAGGCGGGCGACGGCCTGCCCAAGGGCGCCACGGGCGCTGCGCTGATCTGCTATGCCGCCGGCAAGGACCAGGCCGAGGCGGTGCGCGAGACGGTGGCGATCCTCAAGCAGGCCGACCTCGCGCCGCTCGAGGTGCAGGGGTACGGCAGCCTCGAGGACCGGCTGAAGGGCGGCGACGAGATCCCCGACGAAGAGCGCGCGCTGATGGCCCGGGCGCTGGACGAGAACAGCGTGATCGTCGCCCAGATGGAGCCGCTCTATCCCGAGGACGACGCCCCGCGCGGGTAAGCCGGACGGGCCCGCCGCAGGGCAGGGCGCGCGCGCGACGGGTTGCCAGCCGCGCCGGCGCGCGGTTAGGATTCGCCCAAGCAAAACCATAACACGGCGAGGCAGCAGATGGTGATTTCGATGACGCGAGGGGTCGCGCGGGTGGCGATGTCGGCGGCGCTGGTGGCGGCGCTGGCGTCCTGCGGCGTGCGGGTCGCGCCGGGCAGCGGCGGCGGCGCCCAGACCGTCGCCCCGATCCCCGCGACCGACCCCGGCACCGAGGCCGGTTTTCGCAAGTGGGTCAACGACTTCCGCCCCCGCGCCCTGTCGCAGGGGATCACCCCCGCGACCTATGACCGGGCCATGTCCATCGCCCGCTACAACCCCGAGGTGATCCGGCTGGACCGCAAGCAGGCCGAGTTCTCGCGCCCGGTCTGGCTCTATCTCGACGGCGCGGTCTCGGACGTGCGGGTGGCGACCGGGCGGCAGATGCTGGCCCGCTATGCCGGCACGCTCGCCGCGATCGAGGGCCGCTACGGCGTCCCGCGCGAGATCGTGCTGGCGGTCTGGGGGATGGAGTCGAACTTCGGCTCGAACCGCGGCCGGATGCAGATCATCCCGTCGCTGGCGACGCTCGCCTTCGACGGCCGCCGCGCGGGGATGTTCCAGGAGCAGCTGATCGCGGCGCTGAAGATCATCCAGGCCGGCGACACCGATCCGCAGCACATGCTGGGCTCGTGGGCGGGGGCCATGGGGCATACCCAGTTCATGCCGACCTCGTACCTGAGCTACGCGGTCGATTTCACCGGCGACGGGCGGCGCGACATCTGGTCGGACGACCCGACCGACAGCCTCGCCTCGACCGCGGCCTATCTGGCCCGCAACGGCTGGGTGCGTGGCCAGGCATGGGGGACCGAGGTCGACCTGCCGCAGGGCTTCTCGGCCGTGGGCAAGGGCACCCGGCGGTCGTCGGCCCAGTGGGCGGCGGCGGGCGTGCGGCGCAAGGGCGGCGGCGCGCTGCCGCAGGGCACCGGCTCGATCATCCGCCCGGCCGGGGCGCGCGGGCCTGCGTTCCTGATCCTCGACAACTTCCGGTCGATCCTGCGCTACAACAACTCGGACAGCTATGCGCTGGGGGTGTCGTACCTGGGCGAGGCCATCGCCGGGCGGCAGGGGATCATCGGCGCCTGGCCGCGCTCGGACCGGCCGCTGAGCCAGGCCGAGCGGGTCGAGATCCAGCGCCTGCTGACCGCGCGCGGGTTCTACCGCGACGAGATCGACGGCAAGATCGGCTCGGGCACGATGGAGAGCATCTCGGCCTTCCAGCGCTCGATCGGGGTGCCGCCGGACGGCTATGCGACCTCGATCCTGCTCGGGCAACTGCGCGGGCGGTAAGCCGCGGACCGGGGGCCAACCCCCCGGACCCCGAGGGTAATTCAGCCAGAAAGAAGGGCCGCGGCGATGTGCTGCGGCCCTTTGGCGTGGAATTATTCTTCTGCGTGGCGGTCAAGCGAGCGCCTGCACCACCCAGATCATGAACAGCGCCCCGACCAGCGCCGCGAGCCCCTGCGCCAGCCAGCTTCCGGCGCGCATGTTGATACCGGCGAGGCCGAGCAGCCAGTTGCCGACCATGCCGCCGACGATGCCCACGACGATATTGGCGAAGATCCCGGTCCCCGTCCCCATGATGCCCGAGGCGATCCACCCCGCCATCCCGCCGACGATGATCGCGGCCAGCCAACCCAGTCCCTGCATGGCAAACTCCTGTCCCTGTGCGCGCTCAAACGCCGGTTGGCGGGCGCGGGTTTCCTGTGGGTCGGACGGAAAGTGCTGGCGGCAGCGCGCCTTAACCGGATCTCAACCGGTCGGGCGCTATGCCGGGGGCAGTTCATTCATGGAATCGCCTCATGCCGCTTGATACCACCCAGCAGATGCTGATCGAACAGCGCGTCGCCAATGACGCGAAATCACCGCTCATCGCCTATCTTCTGCTGCTGTTCGTGGGCGGCTTCGGTGCGCACCGCTTCTATCTGGGCCACACGGGTTCCGCGGTGCTCATGCTGGTGCTGTGGCTCGTCGGCTGGGTGACGCTGCCGATCATGGTGGGGATCGTGCCGCTCGGCGTTGTGGGTGTCTGGGTGTTCATCGACCTGTTCCTCGTCCCGGGCATGGTCGCGCGGGACAAGGATCGGGTGCGCCGGCTCATGCGCGGGGAACTCGAGCGGGCCGCCGGCGCCCCCCCCGCCGTGGCCCTGACGCAGCCCGCCTGACCGGGCGGGCCGGGGCGCCTGTGCTGCGCGGCCGGTCAGTCGCGAAGCAGCTCGTTGATCGAGGTCTTCGAGCGGGTCTTGGCGTCCACCCGCTTGACGATCACCGCGCAGTAGAGATGCACGCCGTTCTTCGACGGCATCGAGCCCGCGACGACGACCGAGCCCGCGGGCACCTCGCCATACATGACCGCGCCGGTCTCGCGGTCGACGATCTTGGTGGACTGGCCGATGAACACGCCCATCCCGAGGACCGAGCCCTCGCGCACGATCACCCCCTCGACCACCTCCGAGCGGGCGCCGATGAAGCAGTCGTCCTCGATGATCGTCGGCCCCGCCTGCATCGGCTCCAGCACGCCGCCGATGCCGACGCCACCCGACAGGTGCACGCGCTTGCCGATCTGGGCGCAGCTGCCGACCGTGGCCCAGGTGTCGACCATCGTGCCCTCGTCCACGAACGCGCCGAGGTTCACGAAGCTCGGCATCAGCACCACACCGCGGGCGATATGGGCCGAGCGGCGCACGACGCAGTTCGGCACCGCGCGGAAGCCCGCCTCGCGCCAGCGGTTCTCGCCCCAGCCGGCGAACTTGTTGTCCACCTTGTCCCACCAGGTGCCGTCCTGCGGTCCGCCCGGCTGCAGCTCCATGTCCTTGAGGCGGAATCCGAGCAGCACCGCCTTTTTCGCCCACTGGTTCACGTGCCAGTCGGCGCCGCGCCGTTCGGCCACACGCAGCTCGCCCCGGTCGAGCGCCTCGAGCGTCGCCTCGACCGCGTCGCGGTGCGCACCGGTGGTGGCGGGGGAGATGCTGTCGCGGTCCTCCCACGCGGCCTCGATGGCGGCCTCGAGCGCGGCAGAGGCGGGGGCGGCGGCTTGGGCGGGGGGCTGGGTCATCCTCGGGTCATCCTCGGGCTGGGGGTCGGGTGGAAATCATGCCCGTTCGGCTATAAGCCGGGCAGGACCGGCCGCGCAACGCCGCGCGGCCGCAGGATGAGGTTGAGATGACGCCTGCCGACGACGACCGCGCCAACGTGTTCCGCCACAGCGAGGAGGACGCGGTGATCGCGGCACAGGACCCCGATACGCCGCAGACCCGCGCCCCGGCCTATCGCCTCGCCTTCACCGACACCGAGTTCCTGCTGCGCGAAGAGCTGCGCCCGGTGCGGCTGCAGCTCGAGCTGCTCAAGCCGCAGCTGGTGATGGACGAGCGCGGCATCAAATCCACCGTGGTGATGTTCGGCGGCGCCCGCATCCCCGCGCCCGAGGACGCCGGGCGGGCCCGCACCCCGACGCTGGCCGGGCTGTCGCATTACTACGCCGAGGCCGAGCGCTTCGCCCGCCTCATCACCGAGCGCAGCATGGCCAGCTACGGCCGCGACTGGGTGATCTGCACCGGCGGCGGCCCGGGGGTGATGGAGGCCGGCAACAAGGGCGCCCACGAGGCCGGCGGGCAGTCGATCGGGCTGGGGATCGTGCTGCCGCACGAGCAGGCGCCGAACCTCTATGTGACGCCGGACCTGTCCTTCAACTTCCACTACTTCGCCATCCGCAAGATGCATTTCCTGATGCGCGCGCGGGCGATCACGGTGTTCCCCGGCGGCTTCGGAACGCTCGACGAGATGTTCGAGACGCTGACGCTGATCCAGACGAAGCGGATGAAGCGGGTGCCGTTCCTCATGTTCGGGCGGTCGTTCTGGGACAGCATCATCAACTGGGAGGCGCTGGCCGAATCGGGGACGATCAGCCCCGAGGACCTCGCGCTGATGACCTTCGTCGAGACCGCCGACGAAGCCATCGCGGCGATCGACGCCTTCCAGGGGGACGACTGCGACTAACGTGTTCCTGCCAACCCGATTTGTGCTCCGAAGGGCGGGTGAGGGGAATTGCAGGGGCATCGGCGTTCCACGCCAAGTATTTTCAGGACTCGCACGCCGTGAAGAGCGGCCTGCGAGACGGAGATGTGTGAATCCCGCAAAGGGAAGAAGGGCTGAGGCGCGGGGTCGATGGACGCATAAAAGTTGGCGCAGCGTTGGAGGGTGAGGCCGCGCAACCCGGGTTTGGAAGCCAATGGCACGCGATATGGCATCACTGAGTCAAAAGGTGTCTGGCGTTCAGCCTTAACAAAGGGCGCAATCCACTCTTTCAAATACACGCGATCTTTGTGCCGTGGCAGGAAACAAAGATCGGGCGTCCTCAAATCGATTAACTACCGATTCAATGAATCTACTGAGCCGACGTCGCGCGGACGCTTCTCCAAGTGGAGGGGGCCGAGGCTCACACGCCCGAAACCAAGCAATGCGTCCAAGATTAAGGCGGTCGGCGTGCGCAGATTCGGACCCGCCGCAGATCGACGCGCATACGATCTACTGCATTGGCCGCGCTGATGGCTCGCAGAGAAGCCTCAGGGTGTACGGCGTCGGCCGCCACTCCCATATCACAAATCGAAAAGGCCGGCCCACGAGGGACCGGCCTTTTCGTTATTGGAGCGGGCGATGAGATTCGAACTCACGACCCTAACCTTGGCAAGGTTATGCTCTACCCCTGAGCTACGCCCGCGCTCCGTTCCCGGCGGCGTCCGCTGCCGGTGACGGGTGATGTAGAGAAGCCCGCGGGGGGCTGCAAGAGGAAATTTGGTGCGTGACGCAGAGGCGCGTGATCGGCGTCGGAGGCGCCGGGGTTTGCGCGCCGAAACCGGCCGCACGACGCCGGCGTGTCCGACGTCATTCAGCAGCGCACGGGAAGAGCATCGGCCCGCTCCCCACCCGAAGGCCCCAATCCGCCACCCGACCCCCGGTCACGTCTCCGCGCGGCCCGCCGCCCGTCCGCTTGACACCGTCCCCCGCACTCGCCCCTATGGCCGCGCATCACCGCCCTGAGCCCCGAGGAAACGCCATGTCCGGCCGCGACGAGATCGCCGAGTTCGTCCGCACCGGCCTGAGCGCCGGGCAACCGGCCGACGCGCTCGCCGCGGCGCTCGGCTCGGCCGGATGGTCGCCGACCGAGGTCGCCGCCGCCCTCGACGCCTGGGCGCCGGGCCCCGCGGGGCTGCCGCCGGTGCCGCGCCCGCGGGCCTATGTCTCGGCACGCGAGGGGTTCGTCTACGGGCTGCTGTTCCTCATTCTGGGGTGCATCTGCTGGCACCTCGCCATGCTCGGCTTCAAGATCGTCGACCAGCTCATCCCCGACCCGACCGACCGCTACGGCCTGCTCGTCGGGTCGATGCGCTGGAACATCGCGGTCCTGATCCCGACCGTGCCGCTGTTTTTGTGGCTCAACCGCCGGGTGGCGCGGCAGAGCGCGGGCGACCCGGGGCGCCGCCGCTCGCTGGTGCGCAAGTGGTTCGCGGCGATCACGCTGCTGCTCGCCTCGCTGGCGCTGCTCGGCGATCTGGTCGCGGTCGTGAATGCGCTGCTCGAGGGCGAGCTGACCGGCCGATTCGCCGCCAAGGCGCTGTTGATCGCGGTGATCGGTGGGCTGGCCTTCGCCTATTACCGGGACGAACTCGATGACCGCTGATCCGCGCCGCTCGCCCCAGGGCTGGGCCAGCCTCGCCATCGCCGGGTTGGCGCTGGTCCTCGTCATCGCCGGGCTGGCCCTCGGCGGCGGCCCGTCGCAGGCGCGCAAGGAACGCCGCGACGCGGCGCGGGTCGACGACCTGAATCGCCTGGCACTGCACGTCGAATGCCTCTCGCGCGAGGGCAACAGCCGGGTCATGCCCGCGGCGCTGACCGAGACCGAGGCCTGCCCCGGGCCGCTGCCGCTGACCGACACGGCCACGGGCGCCGCCTATCGGTTCGAGCGGGTGGACGACGTCCACTACCGCCTCTGCGCCGACTTCGAGCTGCCGCCCCAGGCGATCCCCTATCCCTACCGCTTCGGGCGCGAGCGCGACGGCGACTGCATCGCCCGCGAACTGCCGCCCGTGCCCGAGACGCGGCCCGACGCTGCCGTCCAGGCCGACGTGCTACCGGCCAACTGAGCCCCGCACGTTCGCGCTTCTTTCTTGCCCAAATATCCCCGCCGGAGGCCACGGCCCGTCAGGGCCGTCCCCTCACTCCAGCTCGATCAGCAGGTCCTTGGCGTCGATCTGCTGCGCGGGCGCGACGTGCACCGCCTTGACCACCGCCGCGCGGTCGGCGTGGATACCGGTCTCCATCTTCATCGCCTCGATGGTCAGCAGCAGGTCGCCCGGCTTGACCGAGGCCCCCGGCTGCACCGCCACGCTCGCCACCACGCCGGGCATCGGCGCGCCGATGTGGGCGGGGTTGGCCGGGTCGGCCTTCACCCGCGCCGCCGCCCGCGCCTTGACCGAGCGGTTCGGCACCCGGACGCTGCGCGGCTGGCCGTTGAGCTCGAAGAACACCTTGGCCTCGCCCGCGTCGTCAGTCTCGCCCACCGTCAGCAGGCGGATTTCCAGCGTCTTGCCGGGGTCGATCTCGGCCACGATCTCCTCGCCCGGCTCCATCCCGTAGAAGAAGGCGAGCGTCGGCAGCGTGCGCACCGGGCCATAGAGGCGGTGGCGCTCGGCGTAGTCCTGAAAGACCTTGGGATACATCAGCCAGCCGTTCAGGTCCTCGTCGTCGATCTCGGCGTCGAGCTTTTCGGCCAGCCCCGCGCGCGCCGCCTCGAGGTCCACTGGCGGTAGATGCGCGCCGGGCCGGTCGGTGATCGGCGCCTCGCCCTTCAGCACCTTGGCCTGCAGCGCCGCGGGCCACCCGCCCGGCGGCTGGCCGAGGTTGCCGCGCATCATGTCCACGACCGACTCGGGGAAGGCGACCTCGACGGCCGGGTCCTCGACCTCGGCGCGGGTCAGCCCCTGGGCCACCATCATCAGCGCCATGTCGCCCACCACCTTGGAGGACGGCGTGACCTTCACGATGTCGCCGAACATCTGGTTGGCGTCGGCATAGGCCTGCGCCACCTCGTGCCAGCGCTCTTCGAGCCCGAGGCTGCGGGCCTGCGCCTTGAGATTGGTGAACTGGCCCCCCGGCATCTCGTGCAGCCAGACCTCGGACGCGGGCGCCCGGCCGCCGGCCTCGAAGGCCGCGTACTGGTCGCGCACCCGCTCCCAATAGTTTGAAATCTCGCGGATCGCGGCGATGTCGAGCCCGGTGTCGCGCGGCGTGTGCGCCAAGGCCTCGACGATCGAGCCGAGGCAGGGCTGCGAGGTGCCGCCCGAGAACGCATCCATCGCCGCGTCCACGCAGGCGACCCCCGCCTCGGCCGCGGTCAGCACCGTCGCCCCGGCAAGGCCCGAGGTGTCGTGGGTGTGGAAGTGGATCGGCAGCCCCACCTCGTCCCGCAGCGCGGCGAAGAGCGCCGTGGCGGCGGCGGGCTTCAGGAGCCCGGCCATGTCCTTGACGCCCAGCACATGGGCGCCCGCGTCGCGCAGCGCGGTCGCCGTCTCAACATAATAGCGCAGGTCGTACTTGGCCCGGTCGGGGTCGAGGATGTCGCCGGTATAGCAGACCGCCCCCTCGCAGAGCTTGCCCGAGTCGAGCACCGCGTCCATCGCCACGCGCATGTTCTCGACCCAGTTCAGCGAATCGAAGACCCGGAACACGTCGACGCCCGAGGCGGCGGCCTGGCGCACGAACTCTCGCACCACATTGTCGGGGTAGTTGGTGTAGCCGACCCCGTTCGAGGCCCGAAGCAGCATCTGCGTCATCACGTTCGGCATCGCCGCGCGGATGTCGCGCAGCCGCTGCCACGGGCATTCCTGCAGAAAGCGATAGGCCACGTCGAAGGTCGCCCCGCCCCAGCATTCGACGCTGAAGAGGCCCGACAGGTTCGCCGCATAGGCCGGCGCCACCCGTATCATGTCGATCGAGCGCATCCGGGTTGCCAGCAGCGACTGGTGCCCGTCGCGCATCGTGGTGTCGGTGACGAGCAGCCGCGTCTGCCGCCCCATCCAGTCGGCCACCGCCTGCGGCCCCTCGCGCTCGAGCATCTGGCGCGTGCCGTCCGGCACCGCGCCCCGCGGAGCCGGGGGGACCGGCGGGCGCGCCAGCGCCGGGCGCGGGCGGCCCGCTGTCTCGGGGTGGCCATTCACGGTAATGTCGGCCAGATAGGTCAGGATCCGCGTCGCCCGGTCCTTGCGGGGGGTGAAGTCGAACAGCTCGGGCGTCGTGTCGATGAACTTAGTGGTCGCCGCGTCGGCCAGAAACACCGGGTGTTTCAGCAGGTTGATCACGAAGTCGATGTTGGTCGAGACGCCGCGGACGCGGAACTCGCGCAGCGCCCGGTCCATCCGCCGGATCGCCGCCTCGGGGGTCTGCGCCCAGGCGGTGACCTTGACCAGGAGCGAATCGTAGAACCGGGTGATGACCGCGCCCGCATAGGCCGTGCCGCCGTCCAGCCGGATGCCGTTGCCGGTGGCGCTGCGATAGGCGCTGATCCGGCCGTAGTCGGGGATGAAGTTGTTCTGCGGGTCCTCGGTCGTGACCCGGCACTGGATCGCATGGCCCGACAGCGCGATGTCCTCTTGCCGGGCGTGGCCGGTCGCCTCGGCCAGCGTCGCGCCCTCGGCGATGCGGATCTGGGCCTGCACGATGTCGATGCCGGTGACCTCTTCGGTCACGGTGTGCTCGACCTGGACGCGCGGGTTCACCTCGATGAAGTAGAACTGCTGCGAGTCCATATCCATCAGGAACTCGACCGTGCCGGCGTTGCGATAGCCGACCGCGCGGCCGATCCGCAGCGCCAGGTCGCAGACCTCGGCCCGCTGGGCGTCGGTCAGATAGGGGGCAGGGGCGCGCTCGACCACCTTCTGGTTGCGGCGCTGCACGGTGCAGTCACGCTCATAGAGGTGATAGAGCCCGCCGTGGCTGTCGCCCAGAAGCTGCACCTCGACGTGGCGGGCGCGCTGGATCATCTTTTCCAGATAGCCCTCGCCGTTGCCGAACGCAGCCTCGGCCTCGCGCCGGCCTTCGCGGACCTTCTCGGCCAGCTCGGTCTCGGCGGCGATGGGCCGCATCCCGCGCCCGCCGCCGCCCCAGCTGGCCTTGAGCATCAGCGGATAGCCGATCTCGGCGGCCTGACGGCGGACCGCTTCCATGTCGTCGCCCAGCACCTCGGTCGCGGGAATCACGGGCACGCCGGCCGCGATGGCCACCCGCCGGGCGCTGGCCTTGTCGCCAAGCGCGCGCATCGTCTCGGCGGTCGGGCCGATGAAGGTGATGCCGGCGGCGGTGCAGGCGTCCACGAACTCGGGGTTCTCGGACAGAAGCCCGTAGCCCGGGTGGATGGCGTCGCACCCCGCCTCGCGCGCGACGCGGATGATCTCGGGGATCGAGAGGTAGGCCGCGACCGGCCCCAGCCCCGCGCCGATGCGGTAGGCCTCGTCGGCCTTGAAGCGGTGCAGGCCGAGCTTGTCCTCTTCGGCGTAGACGGCGACGGTGCGCTTGCCCAGCTCGGTCGCGGCGCGCATCACCCGGATGGCGATCTCGCCGCGGTTGGCGATCAGGATCTTCTCGAACATCGGGTGGCACCTCGCTGGGAACCCGGCCGACCTTAAGCGGCGGCGGCGCCGGGGCAACCCCCGGCGCGGGGGTCCCGGGGGATGCAGGGGGTCAGCCCGGCAGCTCGGCCAGCGGCGCGAAGCCCGCGGCACGGGCGCGAGCGAGGTCGCCGGCCGCGATCCCGATCACCCAGACCCGCCCGTCCCCGCCGCCGCAGACCGCCGGGCGCATCATCCCGTCCTGACCTGCGCGCGCCGGCCCCGCCGGGGTGACGCCCGCCGCGACCAGCCGGGCGGCGGCCTCGGCCGCGCTGATCCCCGAGCCGGGCTCGCACTGGACCGAGCCCGCCGGGGTCCAGACCTCGACGCGCTCGCCGGTCAGGGCCGGGGTGCACCCGGCGATCAGCGCGGTGAGCAGGGCGAGGCGGATCATGGCGGTCTCCTTTCCTCAGCGCCGGGCGGCAAAGAACCCGCGCAGCAGCGATTGGGCGGCATCGGCGGCGAGGCCTTCGTAGACCTCGGGCCGGTGGTGGCACTGCGGGTGGTCGAACACCCGCGCCCCGTGCGCCACGCCCCCCATCCGCGGGTCCGGCGCCCCGTAATAGAGCACGGCGATCCGGGCCGCGGCAATCGCGGCGGCGCACATCGGGCAGGGCTCGAGCGTCACCCACAGCCGGTAGCCGGGCAGCCGCTCGGACCCCACGGCCGCGCAGGCGGTGCGGATCACCAGGATCTCGGCGTGGGCGGTCGGATCGGACAGCTCGCGCGTGCGGTTGCCGTCCGCGGCCACCACCCGGCCCGCGGGATCGCAGAGCACCGCACCCACCGGCACCTCGCCGCGGGTCGCGGCGGCGCGGGCCTCGGTCAGGGCGTCGTCCATGCGGCTGGTGAACATGGTCCCCGCATGGCCCGTCCGCGGCTGCGGCGCAAGAACCGCTTTCGCCCCCCGGGCGTTCGGCCTAAGACAGCCGCTTGCCACCGCAGCGATGCGCAGGAGATCGCCATGACCGAAGACCCCCGCAACCCCGACGACACCGCGTCCCCCGACGCCCCGCGCCCCGAGTTCGAAGGCGAGCGCGAGACCGAGACCGGCGCGCCCGGCCCCGACCCGCGCCCGGCCGATCGGACCGAGGCCGACGAGCCGGACCTTGGCGCCGACCCCGAACCGGCCGAGTCGCTCGACGACCCGGTCGCGCCCGAGGGGCAGGCCGACCCCGAGTCCGACCCCGAGTCCGACCCCGAGTCCGACGACGAATACGCCGAGATCTACGGTGACGACCCGGACGACGCCGAAGGGCTTGCCACCGACGACGCGGGCGAGGACGCCTCTGACGACGACGACGACGACGACGACGACGACGACGACGACGACGACGACGACGACGACGACGACGACGACGACGACGACGACGACGACGACGAGGGCGACGACGAGGCCGGCGACGACGAGAGCGACGAGAGCGACGACGAGGACGACGGCGCCGAGGACGCGGATTCCGCCAGCACGGCCCGCGCATCCAAACCGAAGGCGCCCCAGACGGACGCCGCGCCCGCCGGCGCGGGCGAGCGCATCGCCAAGGTCATGGCCCGCGCCGGGATCGCCAGCCGCCGCGAGGCCGAGCGCATGATCCTCGAGGGCCGCGTCTCGGTGAACGGCGCCACGATCTCGAGCCCGGCGCTCGACGTGCGACGCAGCGACAAGGTGCGGGTGGACGGCAAGCCGCTCGAGGCGCCGCAGGAAACCCGGCTCTGGATGTATTACAAGCCGGTCGGGCTGGTGACCTCGGACGCGGACGAGAAGGGGCGGCAGACGATCTACGATGCGCTGCCCCGCGACCTGCCGCGGGTGATGAGCATCGGCCGGCTCGATCTCAACTCGGAAGGGCTGCTGCTGCTGACCAACGACGGTGAGCTGAAGCGGCGGCTGGAACTGCCGGCGACCGGCTGGCTCAGGCGGTACCGGGTGCGGGTGAACGGCCAGCCGACCGAGCTGACCTTCGACCCGCTGCGCCGCGGCGCGGTGATCGACGGCGAGGCGTTCCAGCCGATGGAGGTCAAGCTCGACAGCCAAAAGGGCGCCAACGCCTGGCTGACGGTCGGCATCCGCGAGGGCAAGAACCGCGAGATCCGCCGCGCGATGGCCCATGTCGGGCTGGTGGTGAACCGGCTGATTCGGGTCAGCTACGGCCCCTTCCGCCTGACCGGGATGGAGGCGAACGAGGTCCGCGAGGTGAAGCGGCGGATGCTGCGCGACCAGCTCGGCGGTCTGCTGACCGGCGAGAGCGACGACGCCGCGCCCGCACCGCGCAGCGAGGGCGCCCGTGGCGGCGCCCGCCCCGACCGGCCCCGCGCCGACCGTTCCGCGCTGCGCGGCGCCCC
>NZ_JBHMQU010000023.1:132077-132651 GCF_042435015.1 Paracoccus panacisoli
GAGGGGTATGGTGACCGTCCGCGCGCCCCGCGCGAGGGGTTTGGCGACCGCAAGCCGCGCCCTGCGCGCGACGGTGAGGGCTACGGCGACCGCCCCCGTGCCCCGCGCGAGGGTTACGCCGACCGCAAGCCCCGTCCGACGCGTGACGGTGAGGGCTACGGCGACCGTCCGCGTCCGCCGCGCGAGGGCTTCGGGGACCGCAAGCCGCGTCCGCCGCGCGACGGGGAAGGCTACGGTGACCGTCCGCGCGCGCCGCGCGAGGGGTTCGGGGACCGCAAGCCGCGCCCGCCGCGCGACGGCGAGGGGTATGGTGACCGTCCGCGCGCCCCGCGCGAGAGTTATGCCGACCGCAAGCCCCGCCCGCCGCGCGACGGCGAGGGTTATGGCGACCGCCCACGCGCACCCCGCGAGGGCTACGCCGACCGGAAGCCCCGCCCGCCGCGGGATGGTGAGGGCTACGGCGACCGCCCGCGTGCACCCCGCGACGGCTACGCCGACCGCCAGCCGCGCCCGCCGCGCGATGGCGAGGGCTACGGCGACCGTCCGCGCGCGCCGCGCGAGGGGTTCGGGGACC
>NZ_JBHMQU010000024.1:0-9225 GCF_042435015.1 Paracoccus panacisoli
ACCCAAAGCCTCGAAGCCCATGACCTAACAGCGCCCATATGCGGCCGACACCGGATGGTTACGTTGGAAGGTCGTGTCGGCGCCCTACCGCGACCAGGACCGTCAACCTTGGCGTTTCCGGCGCCGTTTAGCGGTCTACCGACGACCGCTCCTTCGGCTCGATCATGACGAAAATGCACTCATCCTTGTCGTGCCGGGGGTGCTCCGCGAGTCGCTACTCACGATGATGCACAACTATTACGGCGCCGAGATCGACCAGGAGTACCTACTGTCGGGCACCATGCGAAGCTGGTGGAACTTAATCCAAGACAGGGATGCGAAGGAATTCGAGGAGAAGGTGGCGCGTACCCTACGCGGGTTGGGGTGGCAGACTGCCGAAGGCAAGGAGTTCTCCGAGATACTAGGGCGTGGCCTCGCTACAAACCCGGGAGACATCGACGTCCTGGCCTGGCGCGCAGATGGGCGGATCGTTCTGATTGAGTGCAAGAACCTCCAACTTGCAAAAACGCCAAGCGAGACGGCCAAGCTGCTCTCCAAGGTCCGCGGCGGGCTAGATGAAAAGGGACGGCCCGACCTGCTAGCGAAACACCTGAACCGGTTGGCCTTGGCTCAGCAGCAACTCCGCGGGTTTCAGCTTTACACTGGCTTGGGCTCCGGGAACATCGAAGGTGCTGTGGTATTCTCGAATGTTGTACCGATGCTCTATGCGTCGCAGCAGATTGAGAAATCTGCACGCCTTCTAACATTCCAGCGCTTGTCTGAGTTATGAAGACTATTGGGCATAATGTTTGGTACGGTGCTTTCGGATCAACATGCCGATCGTATCTCGGGATCCATTTCGCGTTCACCAATTAGACCAACTTCGGACGCTAAGTTAAGGTCGGCCACCGCAGTAGTTTTCGACACTTGGAACGTCGTTCGCGGTCGGGCCCTATGGGTAGAGTCCGGGATACTGTGGAACAACCTGCTGCGTTGCCGCAAGTCCGCTCTCCGCCCCAAGCCGTCATGCGGCAACGCGGCAAGCTCTTCCTCGGGGCCAGCGCCATCGTGTCGACGCAGCCGGCCCAAAGCTGACGTTCACTGGCGACTATACCAACGTCAGCCTCGGCCGCCATCCCGGAATATCTCGCCTACGTTATATCCTTGGGCACAACCATCTGCTATTCCTTGAGAAACACGAACAAGTTGTGGGGGTGGGGCAGTGGACGCAGCCGATCTTGAGAAATTCGCGGACAACCTTAAGGCTAAGTTTGCGCTGACCGGCACGGCCTCGCCCGAGGACCAGTTGAAACCCGATGTGGCGGCGCTTCTCGTCGCCGCTGGCGCGAAGCTGGGGCTAAAGGTCGAGACCCGGACTGAGACGCACCTCTCAGAACACAAGGTCCGGCCCGACATAGCGATCTACGTAGGAGGCCTGATCTGCGGCTACGTCGAGTTGAAGGCCCCCGGCCTCGGGGCCGACGCGCCGAAGCTGAAAGGCGACCACAACAAGAAGCAGTGGGCCAAGCTGAAGGGTCTGCCGAACCTGATCTATACGGACGGGCAGGAATGGGCGCTCTACCATTCGGGCGAGCGACCGGACGGCTTCCCCATCGTGAAGCTGACCGACGACCCGACCGTGAAGGGAAAGGCCGCCATCGGCGGAACCGATTTGGCCGATCTCGCGCGCCTGCTAGAACCGTTCCTGCGCTGGAAGCCGGTCGTGCCGCACCAGCCGACGCCGCTGGCCCAATACCTTGCGCCGCTGACCCGGTTCCTGCGCTCCGAGGTGGAAAACGCGCTGGCCCAGACCGGATCGGCGGTCGGGCTTCTCGCCAACGAGTGGCGGCAATTCTTCTTTCCCGACTCCGACGACGCCAAGTTCGCGGATGCCTACGCCCAGACCGTGACCTACGCCATGCTGCTGGCCCGCCTGTCCGGCGCGACGAAGCTGGATCCGGCAGAGGCCGCGAAAACGCTGGACGCGAACAATGGCCTGCTGGCCCGGACCCTTGAGCTCCTTGGGCAGAAGGCCGCGCGCGATGAACTGGTGGTCGGGTTCGAGATGCTGCGCCGGTCGCTTGAGGCGCTGGACCCGCACGACTTCCTGAAATCGAAGCCCGACCTCTGGCTGTATTTCTATGAGGACTTCCTCGCCGCCTACGACCCCAAGCTGCGCAAGGATTACGGCGTCTACTATACCCCGCGCGAGGTCGTTGAATTGCAGGTGCGCCTCGCCTCGGAACTGCTGGAAAAGCGGTTCGGCAAGAAGCTGGGCTTTGCCGACGATGGGGTGGTGTTCCTTGACCCCGCCGTGGGCACCGGCACCTATCCCGTCGCGGCGGTGAAGCACGGGTTGGAGAAGGTGCGCAAGCGGTCCGGCCCCGGCGCGGTCGCGGCCCGGGCGCGGCAGATGGCCGAGAACATGCATGGGTTCGAGGTGCTGGTCGGCCCCTACGCCGTTGCCCACCTGCGGCTGACGCAGGCGCTGGAAGGCGCGATGAACGACGCCAAGGCGGCGGCGGGCGAGCCCGAGGAAAAGCTCGGCAAGCGGCTGAACATCTACCTGGCCGACACGCTGTCGAGCCCGAACAAGGCCCCGCCGGGCGGACTGGACCTGACGCACAAGGCATTGACCCAGGAACACGAGGCCGCGCGGAAAGTGAAGCAGGGCGGCGACATTCTCGTGTGCCTCGGCAATCCGCCCTATGATCGGCAACGCATTGAAGAAGATGCGCCAGATGAAGAAAGAAAGGGCGGATGGGTTCGTTTTGGCGACCAGATAAAGGGCGGTGCCAAGCAGGAAGAACAAGGGCAGAAGCCGATATTTGACGATTTTCTCGAACCGGCGCGAGCCGCAGGTTACGGCGTTTATTTGCAGGTGATGTATAATGATTACCTGTATTTTTGGCGCTGGGCGCTTTGGAGAATGTTTGAACAGCAAAATGAAGGAGGGATAGTGACATTTATTACTGCGTCGAGCTTCGTCGCCGGGCCGGGCTTTGTAGGTGTGCGCGAAGTAATGCGGCGCACGTTTGATGAGATTTGGGTGATCGACCTAGGCGGCGATAACCTTGGCACGCGGACGACGCCAAATGTCTTTAATATCCAAACGCCGGTGGCAATCACCATAGGTGTGCGGGGAAAGAAAGGTGACAAAGAAGCCCCAGCTAAGACTCATTATGTGAATATCGACGCACCGACCCGAGAGGAGAAGCTGGCGCGACTCGCAGGTTTTGAAGGTTTTCTGGCTTCGAATGGCGAGACTGCGAAAGCGATTGGATGGCTCCCTTCTTGCCGATAGGTAAGGGAGATTTCTTCGATTGGCCAAAATTAGTCGATGTATTTCCCTGGCGCTATAACGGCACCCAATGGTTTCGCGGCTGGCCGATTGCGCCGACAGAAGAACTGCTTAGGCGGCGCGTTGGAAAGATCGTTGCTGCGGCCACTGCGCGAAAGAAGTCTCTCTTTAAGGAAAGCGCGCACAGAAAGATTGGCAAGCGATATGCCTCTGATATGCCGGGCGGCGGTGAGAAGCCAATTGATGGATTGACCGAAGAGGACATCGCAAATCTGAATATCGAGCGATTTGGATTTCGTAGTTTTGACCGCGCTTGGGCAATTATTGATACTAGATTTGGTGACCGGCTAAGGCAACCACTGTGGGACACTATCTCCGAAAAGCAAGTGTTCCTCACGTCTCTGTCAGCGGTGCCGTTGGCAAACGGTTCCGCTATGCAAAGCACTATCTATCTGCCTGATTGCCATATCGTCCGTGGTTCCTACGGCGTGCGCGATATATTCCCCCTCTACCGGGACGCCAAAGGGACCGAACCCAACGTGACCGCCGGGCTGTTGGACGCGCTCGGGAAGGAATATGGCGCCACACCGTCGCCCGAGGATTTGGCTGCCTACGCCTATGCGCTGCTCGGCGGCCAGTCCTACACCCGGCGTTTCTGGAACGAACTTGAGACCCCCAGCCCGCGTGTCCCCATGACGAAAGACGGCGCGACCTTTGCCGAGGCGGCGAAACTGGGCCGCAAGCTGATTTGGCTGCATACCTATGCCGAGCGTTTCCGGGGCGATGGGCGCGGCGATGAGGTGCCGCAGGGCAAGGCGACGACAATCAAGGGCGTCTCGTCTGACCCGGCGCACTATCCCGAAAAGTACGCTTATGATCCCGCGAAGCGCGAGATTACCGTGGGCGACGGTCGTTTCGGCCCGGTCGCGCCCGAAGTCTGGGACTTCGAGGTGTCCGGCCTTGAGGTCGTGAAGTCGTGGCTGGCCTACCGGATGAAACTGCGAGCCGGAAGAAAATCGTCGCCCTTAGACGAAGAACATCCCGAGCGTTGGACCGCGCGGTTGAGCGACGAATTTCTGGAACTGCTCTGGGTTCTGGAAGCGACCCTTGCGATGGAGCCCGAGCTAGAGAAGGTGCTGGGCAAGGTTGTCGCCGGGCCGTGCTTCGCCGCCGCCGATCTGCCCGCGCCAACGGCTGAGCAACGTAAGGCTTCGGGTAAGGCTGCGGCCTCCGACGACCAACCGGACCTGTTCGGCGGGGACGACGAAGACGACGATGGCGACGACGACTGACCGCGCGTTATGTTACCTCCAAATTGGCCATTCGCACTATTCGCAGCGAATGGCTACTATCCGCCCATGGTGTTGAAAAACTCGCCCCGGATATCGCGCCTGTTTTCGGGCGGAGCTTTGTAGGCGTCGGCATCACGCCACCTTTGGCGGAGCAGTGACCAGCTTTGCGAGTTTGCGTAGGTTCTGGGCTGTTGCGGCGAGGTGGAATTCATCTCTGGCTCCGGTCGGGCCGCGCAGTCGCAAGCGCCCGAGGCCGAGGATGCGCTTGGTCGGGCTGAGCGCGACAATCGTGTGCGGGCGGATGCCCGTGGCCAACTGGCACGACTATATCGGCGACGCGGCCATCGCCGATGCCGATCTGGATCGGCTCACGGCGGCGGCGCATCGCATCGAACTCGATGGACCATCACGCCGACGCAAAGGCGTTGGCGATTAGGTGATGGTCTTGGCCGCTGCGCCTGTTGGTCTCGGCCGTGGGGCGTGGCGGTCTGAGGCGTGGCGCGTGATGGTTTGGCGCGATGCATGCACCAGAAGGCAGAGAACCCGTGACACCCCAGCAATTCAGGATGGCAAAAGCCGCCCTGTCTTTGTCCAATCCCGACCTGGCCCGCATGACCGGACTGCACCGCAATCCGCTGAACAGGCTGGACCGAGGCAGCGGCAAAGCGTCCACCATAAAGCTTGTCCGGTTGACGCTGGAGGCAGCCGGCGTTCAGTTCCTTGAATGCGGGCATGCGGCCACGGCGCCGGGGGTCGCCATCTCGGCACATGACAACTACGCGCCCGACGTTGAGTAGACCCGGCGGGCGCCGATCCAGGCGCGCAGGGTCGGCCACATTGTAACGCACCGACCTGCCGATCTTAATCATCGGAGGCCCATCGCCCCGGACGGCGGAAACCTCCAGAAGGCGCTGCGACAAGCCGAAGTGTGAAACCACTTCCGGCCGCGTCAGAAGTCTGTCGGGGTGAAGATCAATGTCGGTCATGGCATGGTCCTCGCATGAGCTTACAGGGTCGCCCCCTGTATCGCACCGAGTTTCCTCGGGGTGCATGGCGATAAATTCCGAAACTTGCACATTGTTGACCGCGAACGGAAATGCTTGGGCCGTTTGCGGACAGTCTTTCACAGGATGCGCACATTCCCGCGTGTAGGGATGCGATTCTGGGACGGCGTGACGGGGACAGGGCAGCGACACATCAACCCGCAAGGCGACGGGGCGGGACGCAGAACCGCCTGTCCAACCAGACAGCCAGCCAGGGGAGTATGGGTTGCGATGGACGGGCGAATTGCCCGTCATGACATACGGCCGGCGACAGTGAGGGGCGCTGAGCGATCTTCCGGGACCGCAAGTCACACCAGGGCCGGCTGCGCCGTCTTGTTTGATCGCGGCACACGCCAGCGGGGCGGGCCATTGTTGGCCCAGCTTGCTGGACGTGTCTCGTCTTGGCCGACGTTAGCGTATCCGTCGCGGCAGTCTGCGCGCCGCGACATTATCCGCGCCTGCGCATACTAGTCACTTCCGAGCCCCCTTTGCCCGCGTTCAGATGGCCCGCAATGGCGCTGCCGCCTTTGTCTGCGGCCGCTCGCAACGGGTCGGCGGCTAGGTGGGCGTATCGCTGCGTCGTCTTGGCGTCGGTGTGGCCCAACAGAGCGCCAATCATCGGAAGGGACATGCCGGCCGAGACCATTACCGACGCAAAGGAATGGCGCAGGTCATGAATGCGCACATCTTGAAGCCCGGCGGCCTGTCGGATGGCGCCCCACGAGTCCTTGATGTTGACGAGGGGAGTTTCGGGGTCGTTTCCGGCGCCCCCGCGAATGATATAACACTTGCTGTTGCCGGGCACGTTCAGCCCCTCAAGGATCGCCAGCGCGGCCGGGTTCAGAAGGATGCGCTTCTTCCCCGTCTTGCTGTCCGGCAAGGAAACATGCGCGGCCTGCCAGTCGATCCATTCCCAGCGCAACCCCAAGATTTCACCGCGGCGGGCGCCCGTCAGGATCATCAGGCGAATGGCCGCCACGGCCGACTTGCCGACCAGCCGCAAGCGCTGCTTTCCGCCTTCCTCGATGTAAAGACAGCCACGATCCGCCTTGTCCAGCGCATCGCCAAGCGCCGCGAACTCGGCGGGGGACAGGTATCGTTCCTTTGCCCGTTCGGGATACTTGTCGACCTCCTTGCACGGGTTGCTGTTCCGGGGCCTGTAGCCCCACGTTTCTGCCAGGCCGAATGCGGTGGAAAGGGCGGCGCGAACCCGGTTCGCGGTTGTGGGGGTTTGCGAAAGCCGGGCTTGCAGGCGGGCAATATCGGACGCTGCGACGTCGGACACTTTCAGCCTGGCGATAGGATCGGCGGAAATGATACGTTCGACCAGATTGCGCACATAAGCCGCCGTGCTGGGCTTGTTCCTTAGCTTCACATGGCTGTCGAGATAATCCTGCATCAGGGCGGCAACTGTCGGCATGGCCCGGCGGTCCTGCTTTTCCCCGGCTGGGTCGCGGCCAGCAGCGACTTCCGAAGCCCAGCGCCGCGCTATGTCGCGGGCCTGGTAGGGGGTAAGTGGGCCGTGCTGTCCTATGACACCCCAGCGCACACGCCCCGCACGGCCGCCACCGACCCGGTATTTCAGCACATAGGTCTTTCCGCCCGTCGGACCGACGCGCACCCCGAACCCGGACAGGTCGGTATCCCACGCCACATAGCGGGTATCGGTCGCCTTCAAGGCGTCAACCGCGCGCTTCGTGATCTTCACCTTATCCGACATGCCGCGCGTCCTGGGCTACCACCGGGCTACCACCGATCAAGTAACCGGGTGAAACCCCAGACAATCTGGCGCGTGGATAGCATGCTGGAATTGCGAAGAAAAGGGCAGCTTCAAGAAACTAGGTGAAAGACCGTGAAACACGGCGTCCCAAGACTACGAATCTGGGGGTCGGGCGTTCGAATCGCTCCGGGTCCGCCACTTTCCTCCTACAGCGTTAGTCGCGCAGCAGCGCCCCCGCCGGGACGGTGGCTATCGGCCGTGCCGCGGCACAGCGCGGCGTCACGCCGTGCGCCGGCCGAGGCTCAGCGCCGTGGCGAGGACGAAGATCACCGCCGCGGCGCAGATGATCGTGGGGCCTGCCGGCGTGTCGAGGTGCCAGGCCGCGGCCAGGCCGCCGAGGCTTGCGGCCGTGCCGGTCAGGGCGGTGGCCGCGACCATCGCCTCGGGGCTGCGGGCGAGCGGGCGGGCGGCGGCGGCGGGGATGATCAGCATGGCGCTGATCAGCAGCGCGCCGACGATGCGGATGCCCACCGCCACCACCAGCGCCAGCGCGAGGTTCAGCACCCATTGCTCGACCCGCGGGCTGACGCCGTCCGCGACCGCCATCTCGGGCGAGAGCGTCGCGAGCAACAGCCGCGACCAGCGCCAGAAGATCAGCGCCACGACCGCCCCCGCGCCCGCCCAGATCACCACCAGATCGCCGCGGGTGACGGCCAGCAGGTCGCCGAACAGCCACGCGCTGAGGTCGCTGCGGACGCCGTGCAGGAACGACACCGCGACGAGCCCCGCGGCGAGCGCGCTGTGGGCCATCACCCCCAGCATCGTGTCCACCGCCTGCCGGCCGCTCAGGGTAGAGATCGCCGCCGCCATCGCCAGCGCCACCAGCACGACCGAGGGCACCAGCGGCAGGCTGAACGCCAGCGACAGCGCCACGCCCAGAAGCGCCGCATGGGCGGTGGCGTCGCCGTAATAGGCCATCCGCCGCCACACGACGAAGCAGCCCAGCGGCGCGCAGGCGAGCGCCAGCCCGACCCCGGCCAGCGCCGCGCGGATCATGAAGTCGCTCAGCATCAGGCGGCATCCTCGCCGTGGTCGTGGCCGGCGCAGGGGGTGCCGTCGGCGTGGGTGTGGTCGTGGTGGTGGCGATAGAGCGCCAGCGCCCCGCCCTCGGGCATCCCGCCCCCGAAGGCGCCGAAGAGGCCGCGGTAGGCGGGCGAGAGCGACACCGATTCGGGCGTGCCCTCGCAGCAGACATGGCCGTTGAGGCAGATCACATGGTCCGAGGCGCGCATCACGATCTGCAGATCGTGGCTGACCATCAGCACCGCGCAGCCGGTCTCGGCGCGGACCGCCTCGATATGGGCGTAGTAGGCCGAGACGCCGGGCTGGTCGAGCCCGGCGGCGCCCTCGTCAAGGATCATCAGGTCAGGGGCGCCCATCAGCGCGCGGGCCAGCAACAGCCGCTGCAACTGCCCGCCCGAGAGCGCGGCGAGCGGGCGGCGGCCGAGCCCGGCCAGCCCGGCGCGGTCCAGCGCGGCCTCGACGGCGGCGGCGGGGCGGCGGTGGGGGAGGTTGAGGAACCGCGCGGCGCTGATCGGCAGGGTCGGATCGACGGCCAGCCGCTGCGGGACATAGGCGAGGCGCAGGCCGGGGGCGCGCCAGACCTGCCCCTCGGACGGCGCGAGCGCGCCGATGATGACCCGCATCAGCGTCGTCTTGCCCGAGCCGTTGGGGCCGAGGACGGTGACGATCTCGCCCCGCCGCACGGTCAGGTCGATGTCGCGCAGCACCGCGTGGCCGCCGAGCGTCACGCCGGTCTCGGCGAGCCGCACCCGCGGCGCGACGTCACGCGCGGGCGCGGGCGGGGCCACGCGCGGCGCGGCGGCCAGC